>DATBSM010000344.1:0-21894 GCA_036559785.1 Gemmatimonadales bacterium | reverse complement strand
TTCGATGAGGCCGAGATAGCCCTGGTGCGCAAGCGGCTCGATAGTACCCACTGGAAGCGGCGGCTCCCGACGGTCGCGATGCTGAGTGGGACAGCGATCGGGGAGTACTACTTGAGGCCGGTTGATTACTAAAAGCGTGAGCGGAAGCGGTAAGTAGTGAGCGGGAAAGCCCCTGTCACCCCGTCCACTGCCAGTGGGCCGTAGTCATGTGCCCGCCCGCTCACCGCTCACCGCTCACCGCTCACGTTTTTTCCTGGAGACTATGACGACTCCCGAATCCCGCCCCATGTCCTACTCCGTCGGCCAGATCACGACCTTCGTGATGCCCCACATGCAGAACGTGCGGGGCGACTTGTTCGGAGGCGAGCTGATGGCGCTGGTGGACCAGGCGGCGGCTGTCGCGGCGATCCGCCACGCGGGCGGCCCGGCCGTCACGGCGAGCATCGAGCGGGTGGATTTCCGCGAGCGGATCCCGGTGGGGGCTCTGGTTACCTGTGCGGCGACGGTGGATTTCGTCGGCAATTCTTCGATGTATATCTCGGTCGAGGTCTATTCCGAGTGGGTGAGTACGGGGGAGAGGCGGCACACCCACACCGCCCATGTTGTGTTCGTGGCCGTGGACGAACAGGGCAAGCCGAAGCGCGTCCCCCGTCTGGTTCCGGAAACCGACGGGGATCGTGAGCGTTACGCCCGGGCAGAGGCTCACAGCAAGCAGAAGCGAAGTTCGTGACGGCTCGCCCCATCGCGGTGGTGCTGAGTGGCGGTGGTGCCAAGACCGCGGCGCACCTTGGTGCGTGCCGCGCGGTAAAGGAGGCGGGGTTCGAGCCGGCGTGGTATGTCGCGACCTCGATGGGGGCGGTGATCGCCGCAGGATTGGCCAGCGGCGTGGGAAACGACGAGATGCTGGAGCGGATCACCCAGCTGGGTGCCCGGAGCATCGTGCGCGAGCCGTTCGCCCCGGTGGCGGGGCTCTTTTCCCGGTCGCTGATGAAGCCGGGCCCATTGCGCCAGGCAATCGAGGCGTTGGTGCCGGCACGGCGTTTCGCCGATCTTACCGTGCCGCTCACGGTGACTGCGGTGGATCTGGATACCGGTGAGCTGGTGCTCTTCGGGGCAGGGGCTCAGGTGGCGCCACTGGTGGACGTGCTGTGTGCCAGCTGTGCGTTGCCGATGTACTACCCGCCGGTCGTGCTGGGCGGACGCCGTTATGGCGACGGCGGGCTCCGCGGCGTGGTGCCGCTCGAGCCGGCGGCTGAGCTCGAGGTGGAGCTGGTGCTGGCAGTCGACGTCGGTCCCGGCTTCGACATGCCGCCCGCGGAGTCGGGCAGAGTTCCCTCGATGGTTCGGGCCCACGACGACGCGGTCGGCATCCTCATGGCTGCCAATACCGAGAGCCAGCTCGCGGTATGGCGGGCTGACCCGTCCCGTCCCCCACTGGTCTACGTGCGGCCCCGGATCGAGCGGCACGCCACCTTCAAGGTGGACCGGGTTCGGGAGTACGCCAGCGAAGGACGTCGCGCCACACGCGAGGCCCTGGATCACTGGGGCCGGGACTCTTGACCCCTTCTCTATTCAGGGCAAATTGAGCCAATGAAAGCCTCCGAAGTGATGGTGCCCGACCCGCACGTCGCCGTCGCCGGGGCAATGGCCAGCGAAGTTGCGATCATGTTGAAGACCCGCAACATCTCAGTCGTGCCGGTGGTGGACGATCACCGTACCCGCCGATTTCTCGGTACCCTGAGCGACCGCGACCTGGTCACGCGCTGCCTGGCCGAGGGGAAGCACCCGTGGCACACGCGAGTCGACTCGCTCATGCGTCCCAACTCGCCGGTGGTGCGGCCGGACATGGAGCTGAATGGCTTCCAGGTCCTCATGGACAATGACCCCGACGAATCCCACCTTCGTCCGACGATCACCGTGGTGGACCAGCAGGGAAGGGTGGTTGGATTCATCAGCCACCCGGAGCAGATTCCGGAAGTAAAGATCGTGTGGGGATGACAACGCGAGACTGCGGGAGCTCTAATGCCTGACTTCAAACTGTTCACCCTCGAAGAGGCCGAGCGCACGCTGCCGCTCGTGCGGCGAGTCGTGGCCGATCTGACCGTGGAGTACCCCGCCTGGCGTGCCGCGGTCGGCCGCTTCGAGCTTCTCACGGGTGGAGCCCGGGCCGACTGGGGCGAGACCCCGGAGCTGGTCGCTTCGCGAGAGGAAGTCACCCGCCACGCCAATCGTATCAACCAGTACCTCCAGGAGCTGGAGGCAATCGGCTGCGTCTTCAAGGGGTTCGAGGCCGGTTTGGTGGATTTCTATTCGCTGCGGGAAGACCGGCCGATCTTTCTCTGCTGGCGGATGGGCGAAGAGCGGATCGTGCACTGGCACGAGATCGATACCGGCTTCTCCGGCCGTCAGCCGATAGACGGATCGATTTTGTCGGCCATCTCCTCGTGACCCGCCTCTGGCTGTTTCTGCATCTGCTGGGCTTCACGCTGTGGCTCGGCGGTGCCATCGCAGCGATGATCATCGGCGTCGCGGCCAAGCGAGAGGATCGGCACGGTCTGGGAGCGGTGGTCCGGGCTCAGGCGACCCTGATGAAGATGGCGGTCGCCCCGGGCTCGCTGCTGGCCGTGCTGTCAGGCGTCATCCTCACCTTTCAGATAAGCGGAGCCGATCTTCCCGGGTTCAGCATCTGGCTGATGCTGATGCAGGGTGCCGGGCTGGTGGCCGCGCTGCTCACCCTGCTCATCGCGCTTCCCACCGCAGCGAAGCTCAGCCGGCTGGACGCCGTCGGTGAGGCGGCCCGCTACTTCGATGAGCTGCGCCAACGGCAACGGATCGTGGGGTCGATTTCGGGAATGCTGGGCCTGCTGGCGCTGTTCTCGGGTGCGATGCTGGGGTGAAACGGGTGAGCGGGAAAGAAAACGCGTGAGCGGTGAGCGGGAGGGTTGTCACCCTGAGCCAGAGAACGGGCCGAAGCTACCCCCGCTCTACAAGCCCGGAACCACCAGGGGCATCGAACTGTCCTGATGTCCGCTGCCAAGCTGGCCTGAAGTCCCCCGTCCCCAGCAGGCAACGGCCTCTGAGGTGGTCATGCCGCAGTAGCTACTCTGTCCTGCTGCAAGCGCCGTGAAGCGAAGTCCCCCAGACACCGCGGTCGGCAAATTATAGCGGACGGTGGAACCGCTCGGTTCGGTGCCAATCTCTCCGTTGCTGTTGGGCCCCCAACAATAGGCGACGCCATTCTCCTCGAGACCACAGCTCGTGCTGCCGCCGGAATACACCGCCTTGAACCGTTGTCCGCCGCCGACTCTCACCGGCACATCGCTCTCCAGCGGAGTCGGTCCGGCACCGATGGCATCGATACCCCAGCAGTAGCTGGCCGCGCCGGTCGTCCCGCAGGTATGCCAGCCGCCCGCGCTGATCTGCTGAAAAGCGAGACCGCCAGGCATCGCTACCACCTCCGGGCTGAACTGCGGGTGGAGGTGAAGCCTCTCCGGCGTGCCGAGCTGGAAACCCCCAGCAGAAAGCAGCTCCGCCAGATTCCAACGCGCAGGTGTGATATATCCCGCCCGTCAGAGCGCTGAACCTGCGCTCGGTTTGAACCCGAACGGGTACCCGGGAACAGGGACCCCGCGGGCAGCTCTCAGTCGCAGCCGTTGTGCCCAGTTGTCCCAGGTCATTCAAGCCCCAGCAATAGGTGCTGCCCTCCAGCGTGATTCCACAGGTCTGTTCGATGCCGGTGCCGAGTACTTGGAAGCGCAGCCCGCCGGCAACCGGCCGCGGGGTGGTGGCACACGGAAGAGGGCATGCCTCGATCTGGTCCAGCGTACCCAGTTGCCCTTCCCGGTTAGAACCCCAGCAGTAGGCGACTCCTTCCGAATCGAGCCCGCAAGTGTGGGACGCCCCCGCAACCAGCGAGACCATTGGTGGCCCCGCCACGATCGCCGGGGTTGTGTCAGCCGGGGTCACGCCGATGCCGAGCTGACCGTCTCTGCCATTTCCCCAGCAGCGCGTGACGCTCTCAGTCACGGCACATGCGTGCTGCCCCCCGACGGCTAAGGCGAGGCGGGCATCGGCGGGTGTCGGTGCGGTGCTGTCGCTGCATGCAGCGAGAAGGATGGTGAGGACCGAAAGAGTCGAATATGCGAGCGATCGAAGCATGCCTGTTTCCCGGGAAAGAGTGCCTCTAAGCGCCCGGGGTGACGCCTTTTCCGCGGCCGGTTGCACAGACGAGCCGGACGGGGCACTCCCCGCACCGGGCTACCCGCGCCGTGCAGATCAACGCGCCGAGCTCCATGATGCCCTGATTGAACGCCCAGGCGCTCTTGCCCCGCCTCGGCATGATCTGCTCTGCCGTAGCCCACAGTCGATTGATTAGCGACTTGGCCGGCGCCCGGGGGTGAAATGCTCTCCGGATGACGCGTGCCACGTTGGTGTCCACCGCGGGAGCCGAGCGTTCGTAGGCAAAGCTGGCTACCGCGCCGGCGGTGTAGCGGCCGACGCCAGGCAGCCGCCGGAGCTGGACCGGATCAGATGGAATGACCCCAGCGTGGTCTTGCACCACCTCCTGGGCAAGACGGTGAAGGTTGGACGCGCGCCGGTAATACCCCAACCCGTCCCAGCTTTCCCGCACCATCCCGGTTGGCGCCGCCGCCAGCGACTCTATCGAGGGATAGCGCGCGAGGAACCGGTGGTAGTATGCCTCGACTCTCGACACCTGGGTCTGCTGGAGCATGAACTCGGACACGATCACGTGGTACGGATCCCGGGTGCGCCGCCAGGGCAGGTCGCGGCCATGCCGCCGGAACCACCGGAGCAGGCGGCGGCGGAACTCGGGCGCGCCGACGAGGGCCTGCGACGATGGTGACGGGAACCGCCGTAACTGGTTACCTTTTCTCACGACTCCAGGCTCCTGATTGGCGACTCGCTTCCGGACTGCCGATTTCCAATTGCTTACCCGATGACTCCTCACTGCCGACGCTTGACTCCCGACTTCCAGCCATGAGTCTACTGGCTGCCCTGGGCCGCTGGGTGCTTGAGGGCCTGTCGCACGTGGGCCGGCTGAGCTATTTCATCGTGGACGCCGCCCGCGGCCTGTCCGAGGTGCGCATCTGGTGGCCCCGGATGATGATCGAGGCCTGGAACATCGGGGCCGGCAGTCTCTTCATCGTCATGCTGATCTCGGCCTTTGCCGGTGCGGTGACCGCGCTCCAGACCGGCTATCAGTTCACCGGCAGCATTCCATACTACGTCGTCGGCACCCTGGTTGTCTCCTCCATCATCCTGGAGCTGGGTCCGGTGCTGACCGCCCTGATCCTGGCCGGGCGCATCGGCGCCCGCTATGCCGCCGAGCTTGGCACCATGCGGGTGACCGAGCAGATCGACGCGCTGGAGAGTCTGGGACGCTCGCCGGCTTCTCACCTGGTCATTCCCCGGGTGCTGGCCGGACTCATCATGATTCCCGCGCTCACCGTGCTGGCCAATCTGTCGGGCGTGCTGTCAGGGTGGATCTCGGTGAAGGCGGTGCTGCCGGTGACCGATGCCGACTTCATCTACGGGGCACAGTACTACTGGCGCCCGTGGGACGCCTACTACTCCATCATCAAGGCGTTCTTTTTCGCCGGCTCCATCACCGTCATCGCGTGCTATATGGGGTTCAACACGCAGCAGGGCGCTGAAGGCGTGGGACGGTCCACCACCACGGCGGTGGTCACGAGCTCGGTTCTCATTCTGGTGCTCGACACGGTTCTCACCCGGCTGCTGCTCAACCAATGATCGAGCTTCAGGCCCTGCACAAGGCATTCGGGAAGCAGGTGGTCCTGGAGCGGGTCGACTTCGAGGTGCGCGAGGGCGAGACCGTCGCTCTGATGGGTCCCTCGGGCACCGGCAAGAGCGTCCTCCTGAAGCACATCATCGGCTTGATCAAGCCGGATAGCGGCACGGTGATTGTGGATGGCAAGGACGTGAGCAAGCTCAAGCGGAGGGAGCTGTCGGAGTTCCGCTCCCACATCGGCTACGTCTTTCAGAACGGTGCGCTGTTCGACTCGATGAACGTGTTCGAGAACGTGCGCCTCGGAATAACGGACCAGGAGAAGTACTCGGACGTGGATTACTGCCGCCAGCGGATCGCCGAGTGCATCCGGCTCGTCAACCTGACGCCGGAGACGATCGAGAAATATCCGGCCCAGCTCTCGGGCGGTATGAGGAAACGGGTGGGGATCGCCCGCGCTATCGCGGGCCAGCCGAAGTATCTGCTGTACGACGAGCCTACCTCGGGGCTCGACCCAGTCAATGCCGACATCATCGACGGCCTGGTGCAACGTCTGGATCACGAGCTGGGCGTCACCAGCGTCGTGGTGACCCACGATGTGCGCGGCGCGTTCCGAGTAGCCGACCGGCTGGCGCTGCTGAGCGAGGGCAGGATCGTGATGCAGGGTACACCGAAGGAGTTCCTCGCCTCGACGAACCCCAAGGTCAAGGAGTTCCTCGAGCGCGATTTCGACAACCCCACCCTGGCGGCCTGAGCCACTCATGGATCTGCGCTATACGCGGGAAGCGACGGTTGGCGCCATCGTCATCCTCGCCATCGTGGTGTTTGTGTTCGGCACGATGTGGCTGAGCGGCCAGTCGGTCGGCTCGGAAAACGCCATTCGGATGCAGTTCGACAATGTGAGCGGGCTCAAGCGGGCCTCGCCGGTGCGAGTCTCTGGCGTCAACGTCGGCAAAGTCGAGAAGATCGAGTTCGTGGATGTGGGCAAGGTTCTGGTCATCGCGAGCCTGCCACCCAAGATCCGGGCCCGGGTGGATGCCAGCGCCAGGATCGTCTCAGTCACCCTGGTCGGCGACTACGCGGTGGACTTCGATCCCGGTCGCGCCGGCGAGCCCTTGCCCCCGGGACGGATCATTCTGGGCAGCCAGGATCTGGGCCTCACCGGGAAGGCGACGATGCTGGCAGAGCGCGCCGATAGCATCCTCCTCGGCGCACAGGACATCGTCAATGAGCGCACCGCCAAGCAGCTACGCTCGACCCTGACCGCCCTGGAAGGCACCCTCAAGGCGGCCCAGCGCACTATGCAGATTTACGGCGATCCGGATCGGGGGCCTACCGCCGAGATCACCAAGACCATGGCCGCGTTTCGTCAGCTCAGCAGCCGGCTCGACAGCACCCTGGCCAGCCCGGCGTTCTCCCAACGCACCGATTCGCTCACGGCCAACCTGGCCGCCATGACCTCCCAGTTCGCTGCCACCGGCGAGCGGCTCGACACGCTGCTGGCCGGGATGAACCGGGGACAGGGAACGCTGGGCAAGTTCGTCACCGACAGCGGTCTCTACTACGACATGCGGGAGGTGACCCAGGGGATGAAGAAGCTGCTCGATGAGCTGGCGAAGAATCCAGGGAAGGTTCCGGTGACGGTTAAACTTTTCTAAAGCGTGAGCGGGAAGAGAAAAACGTGAGCAGTGAGCGGGCGATGTGATCATGGCGTCTGCAGCGGCCCACCCTGCTTACACAGTTCCCGCTTCCGGTTTTTGGGCAGTTCCCGCTCACGCTGTATCTTCCCCCCATGCTAAGCATCACTTTCCTCGGCACTGCCGCCGCCACTCCCACCATCGACCGGAACGTTGCCGGCCTGGCGGTGCAGCGCAAAGGTGAGACGCTTCTCTTCGACTGCGGGGAAGGGAACCAGCGCCAGATGATGCGGTATGGCGTCGGGTTTGCCTTCCGCGAGATCTTCTTCAGTCACTATCACGCCGACCACATGCTCGGGGTCACGGGACTGCTCCGCACCATGGGGCTGCAGGACCGTACGCTTCCCGTCACGCTCTATGGGCCGAAGGGAGCCCAGCGGATACTGGGCGCGGCCATCAATCTCGGCATCGAGCGCAACAAGTTTCCGGTGGAGATCGTGGAGGTCAAACCGGGGGATCGTCTGGCTCGCGACGAGTATGAGATCGCAGTGTTCGAGACCGAGCACCGCGCCGACACAGTGGGATATGCGCTGGTGGAGCACATACGGCTGGGCCGGTTCAACCCGGATCGGGCCCGGGAGCTGGGTATTCCCGAGGGACCTCTCTGGGGACAGCTGCACAAGGGGAAGACAGTAACGACGCCTGACGGGCAGACGGTCGGGCCGGCGGACCTGGTCGGAGCCCCCCGGGCCGGCCGCACGCTGGTGTACACCGGGGATACCCGGCCGCATCCCTCAGTGGTGGAAGCCTCCCGGGGAGCGGATCTGCTGGTGCACGAGGCCACCTTCGGCGGCGACGAGATCGAGCGCGCGCGCGAGACCGGGCACTCCACGGCCGCAGAGGCTGCCCGGGTGGCGCTGGACGCGGGGGTCCGGCGTCTGGTGCTCACCCACATCAGCTCCCGCTACAACCGGGACGCCGCCGAGCTTCTGGCCGAGGCGCGAGCCGTGTTCCCGGAGACGGTGATTGCGCGGGACGGGATGACGCTGGATGTGCCCTACTCTGACGGGGAGCCGTAAGGCGTGACAGGAGCCCGGTGAATCGGTTACCTAGATACGAAATGTTATTGCTGGCGGTCGTCGCCGGGGTCTTCGTTTGGTCCGGCATCGGACCGCACGATCGGTTCACCTGGTTGCTGGAGGTGTTTCCGGTCATCATCGCCGTACCGGTTCTCATCTACGTCTATCCGCGATTCCGCTTCACCCCGCTGGCCTACACCCTCATGGCGCTGCACGCGGTCATCCTCATGGTTGGTGGCCGGTACACCTATGCCGAGGTGCCGCTGGGATTTCAGATGCAGGAGTGGTTCGGCTTCGCGAGAAACCATTACGATCGGATCGGCCACTTTGCTCAGGGGTTCATACCGGCGGTTGTGGCACGCGAGATCCTGATCCGGCGCTCGCCGCTGAGGGGCACGAGATGGTTGCCGTTCTTCGTGATCTGCTTCTGCCTCGCCTTCAGCGCTTTCTACGAGCTGATCGAGTTTTGGACTGCGCTTGCCAGCGGCGAACAGGCTGAGGCATTTCTGGGAACGCAGGGGGATCCCTGGGACACTCAATGGGATATGCTGCTCGCGCTCATCGGTGCAATCTCGGCGCTCGGGCTCCTTTCACGCTGGCACGATCGGGAGCTGCAGAATGTTGAGGGCGATGTGACTCCGCGACCTTGGCCCTGAGCTTGCAGACCGTTACGATCCAACGCTCAAGCCGCTGGTTTCCCCTTCATACACTGGCATAATGCACCGGTTCCTCACTTCGCTAGCCAGATTCCGCTCTTCGACCTTCCCGGCTTTACTGTCGCTCGCCCTGCTTGGCTGCGAGAACGCTCCCGCGGGCGCCAAGCAGGTCGAGCAGCCCAGCGATTCAGGGCCACCACCTTGGGCACCGCGGGCAATTCATGCACCCCGACCGATCGCACCGGCCGACCCGGTCATCGACTCAAATGCCACCGATTCGCTGAAGGTTGACTCTTTGACCGCGGACTCGATGGGGGGCACCAGTGCGAAGCCCGCCAAGCCCGTTAAGCCCCAGAGGAGATACTTCACCCTGCCCCCGGCTGATTCTGCACTCTGGCCCGTGAAAGGCGCGCCCGAGCCGCTTCCGGGCGCCATCATCCCGGAGCATCGGATCGTCGCCTTCTACGGAAACCCACTCTCCAAGCGAATGGGAATTCTGGGCGAGATCGATTCCACTGAGATGCTCCGCCGGCTGGAAGCGACAGCCACGGAATGGGCCAAAGCCGATCCCGATCGAAAGGTGCTGCCGGCGCTCCACCTGATATCGGTGGTGGCGCAGGGATATCCCGGCCCTGCGAAGAAGTACCGGCTCCAGATGTCCGATAGCATTGTTGAGACGGTGGCTGCCTGGGCCGAGGAGCGGGGCTGGCTCTTGTTCCTCGACATCCAGCCGGGGCTCAGCACCGTGGAGGACGAGATCCCCCATCTGATCAAGTACCTCAAGCGGCCCTACGTGCACTTGTCGCTGGACCCCGAGTTCGCCATGAAGGACGGGAAGCGGCCGGGGACGGACTGGATGGGACGAATGGATGCCAGCGAGGTGAATCACGCCATCGATGTGCTGGCGAGGATCGTGGAGGAGAATGATCTGCCCCCCAAAGTGCTGGTGGTGCACCGGTTCACCCGCAACATGCTGACCAACGCATCGAAGATCCGGCTCGATCCAAGGGTGCAGGTAGTCATCGATATGGATGGATACGGTCCACCCGGAGCCAAGATGGGAGCCTACAGGTGGTTCGTGGTACGGCATCCGGTGCAGTACACCGGGTGGAAGCTGTTCTACAAGAACGACAAACCGATGATGACACCGCAGCAGGTCCTGGAGCTGTATCCGAAGCCGATGTATATCCAGTATCAGTAGTCGGCGGGGCAGCTGAGAAGGCTGCCCCGCTCCCCCGCCTACCCGCGTACCTTTACATCCGCCTTCGACCAGGCCTTCTGGAATCGGGCGTCTACTGCCGCCGCTTCCTTGGTCCGCTTCTGTGCACTCAGACTCTGAGCCAGTCCATCCAGCGACCAGCCGTTCTCCGGGCGTCGAACGAGGTCCTCACGAAACGCTTTCTCGGCTTCCACCGGACGCCCGGCCTGTAGCAGCACCGCGCCGAGCCGCTGGCGTATCGGCAGGTACCAGGGTGGCGGCTCGTCGTAGGTCAGCTCGTCCTCTCCCGCGATCGCCGTCTTCAGGTACTTGACCGCCTCGTCGGTACGGCCTCGCTTGGCCGCCATCTCGCCCTGTAGATGGTTCTGCGCGACCGCCAATACTGACTGCATCGAGTTCAAGTTGGCGTACGCGTCCGGTGAGATAGCGTTTGCGATTGCCACCAGCTTATCGCGCTCCGCCGCGGCGGAATCGAGCCTGCCTTGCGCCGTGTAGGCGAGCCCGCGCACGTAATGCCAGACCCCGGTGGTGTAGCGCAGGTCCTCCGGCGGGGCCGGCTCGCGCAGGGCGTCGCCCCACCTGGAGAAGCGCGCCAGGGTAAACAGAACCGTGGGCGAGAAGTACTCCAGCGGGGGCGCCTGCCGGACCACATCCGCCGGCACGTTCTTCACCACACCCTGCGCCGCCTTGAGCGCGTCCCCACTCCGGCCGAGCATGTTCAGCGCGTACCACATCATGTGGTAGTTGTGGGGGTAGTACGCCATGGGGTAGACACCGGTCGGACGCCGCTCGTTGATGTACTGCTGGTCCGCATGCACCGCGTGGACGTTTCGGTCGGCGGCGGTCTCCCACTGGCCGAGCCGGATGTAAATGTGAGTCGGCATGTGCACCAGATGTCCCGCACCCGGCATCGCGCTACCCAGTCGCTCGGCACAGGCGAGCGCCTTCCCCGCCTCGTTCGAAGCCTCGATCGCGTGGATGTAGTAGTGGCAGGCGCCGGGGTGGCTCGGGTTCCGCTTCACCACCGGCTCCAGCACCCGGAGCGCCTCCAGGGTGGAGGGGGCCTTCGGCCGTCCGCCGTTGGTCCAGTAGTTCCAGGGCCGCAGGTCCATCAGCGCCTCACCATAAAGCGCAGCCGCGTCGTCGTCGGCCGGGAAGCGGCGCGACACCTCGCCGCTCGCACTGGCCCACGCGCTGTCGAGGGGCGCGCGGTTGGCCGCCGGATCGGATGAGTACCGCTTGGCGAGCGCTTCGATGTAAGCCCGCTCCACTGGCGTGGCGCTGCTGGAGTATTTCAACGCCTTCTGAGCCGCGTCGTAGGCCGGCCGCGCCGCCGCGGTGTCCATGGGAAGGTTGATGTTGGGCCCGAGCGCGTAGGCGACGCCCCAATAGCACATGGCACAGGTGGAGTCGTGCTTCAACCCCTCCTTGAAGGACTTGACCGCCTCGTCGTGATTGAACCCATAAACCAGCCGGAGGCCCTGATTGAAGTACTGCTGCGCGGTCTTCGACGAGGTCGTGACCGGGTGCTCCAGGGTGCCGAGGTTGTCATAGAGTGGCGTGGCCGCGGCCTCCTGGGTCGTGGTAGGCTGGCCGGGGGGGTGCTCATGCTGCTGGGCACTGGCGACCACGCCCGAAGAGGCCAAACACATGGCGATGGTGGTGCAATAAACCGTGGGCTTCATGGTGCTGATCTCCTTGGCGCGGGCGTTAGCGTGAGGACCAAGCTTACGCTGTATCCGCTATTCCCGCGTCGCCTGAAAAGCCCACGTGGGGTGGTAGGACGGTATGGCCGGAACGGGCCACAGATGACACCTCCGATCTTCCACGCTAGCGGTCGAACTGAAAAATCGCCAGATCCGGGTTCCGCCGTTGCAGAAAGAGATCGAGCAGCAGGTCAGCGGCGATGAGGCTGAAAGTGATACCGTTGCCGCCGTAGCCCAGCGCGAAGTAGCCGTGCGGGAACCGGGGCACAGTACCAATGTAGGGCAGCCCGTCCTTGGTCTCGCCAAACGTTCCTCCCCAGCTCCAGTCCACGTCGATCGGAATCCGAGGGAACAGTTTGGTGAACTGAGACCGCAGCCTGGTGGCCTGGCGGGACACCAGTTTGTCCTGCTTGTGAGCTGTGGCGAAGGGCCGGTCGCCCCCGCCCATGATAATCCGGCCGTCGCTGGTGGTGCGGGCGTAGAAGTAGGGCCGGGCGGTCTCCCAGATGAGGCACTGGTCCTCTTCCCAACCGTCGAAGCTGTCGACTACGGCTGTGGCCAAAGCAAATGTACTGGTGAGCTTGACGATCTTTTGGTCGAGGTACTCGGGCGTCTCGTAGCCGGTAGCGAACACAACCTTCCTGGCCTGAACCCGGAACCCATCTCCAGTCGTGAGCGCCACCCCATCGTTGCTGGTCTCGATGCCTGAGACCTCGGTGCGGTCGTAGACCTCCAGTCCCTCTGGGCCCGCCTCCCGGAGGAGTTTGTGGGTCAGGCGATAGGCATCCACCTCGCCCGCCAGCTGTGACAGCAGGGCGGCAGGCCGCCGGAACGAAAACTGCCGCGTGAGGTCCTGCCGATCGAGGAATTCGACCTCGATCCCTATTCGTTTTCGCGCATCGCACTCCTGCTTCAGGAGCGCACGGTCGCCCGGACGGCTGGCGAGATAGAGGCTCTTCTTGCGCCGGTGACCGCAGTCGTCCTCACCTTGAGTGGCCAGGCGCTCGATGGTGCGCACCGCGTCCTGGCAGATCTGGTAGCTGCGCTCCGCATGCGCCTGCCCCACCCGGTCGGTCAGCTCGCAGAGTGAGGTGTCGATCTCGTACTGGATCAGCGCGGTGGTGGCCGCCGTGCTCCCTTGACCGATCTCGCGGCGTTCGAGCAGGACGACGTGAATCCCCTCCTGGGAAAAACGGTGGGCCACGAGCGCACCAGTGATTCCGCCGCCGATGACGGCGAGGTCGCAGCGCCGGTCCTGCTTGAGCTTGGGGTAGACGGCAAGCAAGCCGTCACGGACGATCCAGAACGGTGCGCCGGAGGTGAGATCCAAAGCTCACCTCGGTGTCTGCGGGCGAGTCAGCCGCTCGAACCCGGGATTGTCGTGCAGCGTCGTGAAGTTCGGATCGAGCCGGAGCCATGCGGGGGAGGCGTAGAAGGGCACCGACATCAGTGTGCCGAGGGTGGCGAGCGCCTCGGCCTGGAGCCCGAGCCGGGCCTGGACGCAGGCGAGCCGATACACCAGGAGCGCGCCATTGAGCGCATCCTTGGCGATCGGTAACAAGGAGATGCTCTTTTCGGCTTCCCGTAGCGCCTCGTCCCCCCGGCCGAGATAGGCGTTCACCAGCCCCAGCCGCGAGTGGTTGTACGCGTCCTCCGGTGTGTCTCTGACCACCGTCACCAGCCTGCGGCGCGCAGAGTCTGCCAGAATGCGCGCAGTCGTGCTGTGCCCTTGCAGCATCCGGATGGCCGATGAGGCGGTCTGCCACCAAACGGTATCTCCGTAGAACTGTTCCGGACTCATGGCGACGACGCGGGACTGCTGAGCCTGGTCGAGAACCCAGTAGAGGTCCCAGTAGGTAGCCACGAATGGCAGTAGCTCGTCAGCGGGGATCTGCGCCTCGCCCGCGTGGATAAACCTCTGTGCCTCCTCCAGATTTCCCTCCCCCAGCGCCACCATCGCCCTCAGCTGGTAGGCCTCGGGATTGGTGGGGCCCAGGATGATGTAGCGATCGGCCGCCACTCGGGCGTCGGGATAGCGACGCAGCCACAACAGGTTCGTAGCCAGACCAGCGGCGTGCCCCGCGGCAGTAGGATCCAGGGTAACGGCCCGCTGGCGAAAGCGTAGTGCGTCCTGCCAGCGCCCCTCCAGCTCGAGAAAGCTCGCTGTGTAGCCGACCAATCGCGCGTTGGAGGGGTCGGCCTCCAGTCCCATCCGGGTTTCCTCTCTCGCCGCTCCCCGGTTCCCCTTCATGATGTGATAGAACGCCAGCACCTGGTGCGCCTCGGCCGGTGCACCGCCCATGCGGAGAGCCAGCTCTCCGTGTGACCGGGCCTCCTCCAACAGCTTGCCGTCCACGGTGGAGTTGTTCCAGAGGGCGGCTTTGGCCCAACCGAGCTGGGCCCACGCGGCGGCGAAGGTGGAGTCTTTCTTGACCGCCTGCTCGAATTCGGCAATCGCCCGCTGGAGGTCGGCGGGAGCAGAGGCCCCTTGGCGTATGATCTGCTGTCCTCGGAGATAAGCCTCGTAGGCATCGGGATCGCGTTGCTGTTCCAGTCCGGCGGCCGGCCCCTGGCTCTGGCCCAACCCAAGGCCAAGTGCCCCGGCTATCTCTCGCGCGATTGACGTCTGCACCTGCGGCAGGTCCGTGGCGGCCACGTCGAAGACCTGCTGCCAACGGGTTACCGGTGGAGAGGCGTCCGACACCTGAATCAACTCGGCACTGACCTGCACCTGACTCCTCCCGCTCGTGTTCGCCTCTCTGCGCACCTTCCCCGTGAGGAGATAGCCGGCACCGAGCTCGCTGCTCACCTGCTTGAGAGGCGTGCTGTCGCTGTAGCGGGCGGTGCTGGCGCTCGCGATCACCTGGAGACCGGGAAGCCGAGCCAGACGGCCCCGGATTTCGTCGGTGACCCCGCCGGCGAAATGAGAGTCCCGTGGAAGGCCGGTGTTGCTGAACGGAAGCACCGCCAGAGTACGCAGTGCTGGGGCCGGAGCGGCAGCCTTGGCCGACGTCAGCCATCCCTGTCGCCAGGCGACAAAGCCCGAGCCCGCGACGAGCAGCACCACTGCGGCCGTGGCCACGGCCCTCCAATGCAGCGACCGCGGTGCGACCTTCAGCCACGAACCCGACTGCAGCGAGTCCTCCAGTGTCTCGGCGAACTCACCAGCGCTCTTGTAGCGATCCTCCGGCTTTGTGGCCAAGGCCCGGGCGATGGCGCCGCTGACCGATCGCGGAATACCGGATCGTCGCTTGGTGACGGATACCGGCGGGCCTATCAGCCGTTGAGCGAGCACGGCCTTGGGCGTGCCCGCGAAGGGTGGGCCGCCGGCAAGCATCTCGTAGAGGACGCATCCCAGAGCGTAGACATCCGCGCGCCCATCCACCTCGCCCGATCCGCTGGCCTCCTCGGGGCTCATGTAAGCCGGCGTTCCGACGGCGAACCCGGTGCCGGTGAGCCCTTCGGCCCCGCCCCGGTCGAGCGCTCGGGCCACGCCGAAGTCCGCGATCACCGCGTGCTCGTCTTCGATCAGAATGTTCTCGGGCTTGACGTCGCGATGCACGATGCCGCGCCGGTGAGCGTAATCGAGCGCGGTCGCGATCTCGCAGGTGATGCGGATGGCTTCCTCGATCGGGAGGGTGCGCTGGCGCACCAGTCGCTGCCGCAGCGTCTCACCTTCGACGTAGGGCATCGTGTACCAGAGATGCCCACCGGCGCCGCCACTCCCCGCCTCGCCCGAGTCGAACACGGGGAGGATGTGGGGGTGGCGGAGTTGCGCCGTGATGCGGATCTCGTGGAGGAATCGCTCGGCGCCGACCGACGAGGCGAGGTCGGGGCGCATCACCTTGAGTGCGACGAAGCGGTCGTGACGGACGTCGCGGACGAGGTAAACCGTCGCCATGCCTCCCTTGCCGAGCTCGCGCTTGATGGAATAGCGCCCGGCGAGGTCATCCTGGATTTGATATATGGGGTCAACCAATCGCTGGATTCCGCTGTGCGAGGTTGTTCGCTCGGCTGCTACAGCAACCCGCTCCTGGCCGCCTGGGCAACGGCCGCGGCCCGGGAAGGCAGACCGGTCTTGGTCAGGATATTCCCCACGTGGCGATGAATCGTGTGCTCGCTCAGCTTGAGCCTGACTGCCGACTCCTTATCGCTCAGACCCTGGGCCACCAGCCGGAGGACCTCGATCTCGCGCGGCGTGAGCCGGCCGAGCTTGGCTGCCGCGCCGATGGGTCCGTGGGGCTTGAGGTCCAGCTCCTGGAGCAGGAGCCTCGCGGCGCCGGTGTGGCGGGCCGCACCCAGCCGCTCGAAGGCGGTTCCCGCGGCCCGAAGCGCGATGGTCGCGGGATCGCGGCGGCTGAGCGCCAGGAGAGAATGGGCAAGCTGAAGCCGTGACCGGGCCGCCTCGAACGGTGTGCGGTTGCGCTCGAAGAGGTCGGCGCTGTCCTCCAGCCGGGCGCAAGCGCCCCGATGGTCTCCGCTCGCCGCGAGCAGACACCCCTCGGCGTGGGCGACCGTGGCCAGAAGGGGCTCGGTGCCTACCGCGGCCGCGATGCTTCGGAGCTCATCGAGTGGGACACGCGCCTGATCCAGTTGGTGTTCCGCGATATGTGCCCGGGCCAACACATCCAATCCGGATACCCGCTCAGTCCGGTCGTTGGCAGGTACCCGCTGGAGATACTCCTCGGCCAGCGCGGCTGCGGGACCCGACTCGCCGCGGTCCAGGGCCAGTGCGGCGCGGCCCAGCACGGCGAGATAATGGCTTCCGGTGTCGGCCAGGAGCGTGTCCGCCTCTTCCCAGCGTCCCTGACGGCGGCGCAGGTCCGCGAGCCGGATCAGCGCGATGGGCACCACCCGAGGCTGCACCCGTTCCACATGCCGGCGGAGTGCTTCGATCTCCCGCTCGGCCTCAGCCCACTCGCCACGGAGGGTGAGCAGAGAGGCGTATTGAATGCGGCAAGCGGAGAACAGGTGGGTGAATTTCCAGCGGCGGGCGAACTCCCGAACCCGCTCGCACCATTGCGCGGCGCGATCGTAATCGTGCACTTGCTCGCAGGCGCGAATCAGGTAGCAGCACGCGGTGCCGATCATGCCGGGGTCGGTGAGCTCGCCGGCCGTAGCCGCTGCAGTGGCCTCGTCCAGGCGGCTCATGCCCTGGGCGACGTCTCCCTCGGTCACCATGGCCAGACCCTCCAGGGCCACGCCGAGCATCTCCATGTCGGCCGGTCCCACGGCGCGAGCGATGGCAGCGGCTTCCTGGCTCAGCCGCCGGGCGGCCACGGGGTCGCGCTGACCCATGAGGGCGACGTGCGCTTTTTGATACGCCAGCAACGCGTGTTCGGGAGAGGGAGCCACGCCGTCGAGCAGGCGCTCGGCGCGCTGGATCCAGCCGTTGGCGACGGCGGTCTCACCTCGAAAATCGGCGTAGTCGTTGGAGAGCCAGATGGCGGTACGGGCGGCGGCCCGGCAGTCCCCGGCCTGGCGGAACATCCGGTAGGCGCGCTCCCGGGCGTCGATGCCGGCGGCATAGTCTTCCAGCCACCAGCACGCCATGCCGAGCCCCTCGAGTGCCTCGGGCGACTCAGCTTCACGGAGCGAGCCCTCGAAGCAGACGCGCGCCTCCTCCCAGCCGCCGCGGGCGAGGGCATCGCGGCCGGACTGGACCCGGTCGGCCGTGGAGGAGTCGAGGGTGGTGGACGTAGCAATTCTCGGTGCTGGGGTGATGCTCTAAGGTAGGGCCGAAGCCCGTCTTGGGCCACTATTCGGGGGATAAGCGGGGGAATTCCAAATTTGGTTGACGAATTGGGGTGTCAACCGGTACTTTTCCCGTCCTTCATGGCCGATACTGCGGCCACATTGGGGCTGTAGCTCAGCTGGGAGAGCGCCTCGTTCGCAATGAGGAGGTCAGGGGTTCGATCCCCCTCAGCTCCATGGTAAAAAACGCTACTTGGCTATGGGCTATGGGCTATGGGCTATGGGCCTTTTCCAGAGAGGCTCCAGGTCTGTGGATGGGATTCGGGAACTCGTCGATTGAGGAGCAAGCCGATAGCTAATAGCCAATAGCCTGGACGCGTCAGCGTCCACTGCCCCTTGGTGTAACTGGCAACACGCCTGACTCTGGATCAGGAGAGTCCTGGTTCGAGCCCAGGAGGGGCAACTGAAAGCGCCGCATCGGATTTCCCGGTGACGGCGCTTCCGCCCTTTGGAGATGTGAGTTGCTGCCGATCTCGTTCACGTGTGTCTCGGCGCTGCCTCACAGACACGCATCTGACGCGCGCGTACGCTACCTCAGACAAGTCCTCTCCTGTGTAGTGGAACGGCTGACCCGGCATCCCGCTTCCCCAGCGACATGTCGCTACACTGCGCATGGTCTGGATCTCACCGGTAACCGTGTAGCGCATTCAGAGAAGTGTTTGCGAGCTCAATAGCCGCTTCATTGATACCGTCGCGGCCCACCCCACGACCACCTACTCGCCTCGGAGACGTTGTGCCAGTGCAAGAAACCGTGAGTCGCCCCGGAGCGGCGCGAGCCGGGGATCGATCAGGAGGTAGGCCAGCACGGTTGAACGCTCCTGGTACGCTCGCTCGAGATAGCGCAGTGCTAGATCGCGCTCGCCAAGACCGGTGTACACTACAGCGAACCAGTAGGAGGGTACATAGCTTCGGGCCGCCGCATCACGGAGCTCGGCGAGGATCCTCCGCGATTTGGCCGTGTTACCGGCGAGGGCGTAGGCATGACCGAGCGAGGACTTGCGGAGCATGCTACTGCCGCTGATCGGCTCCAGAAGGGCGATTGCCTTTTTGAGTTTCCCCTCCTGCTCGGCCACCAGCGCCAGCCCCCATTTAGCCAGCACATCGCTGGAGTCGCTCTTGAGAACGTCCCGCAGCCGGCTGTCCGCCTGTTCGTACCGGCCCGCGAAGTAGTCGAGCAGCGCGCGGTTGGATTGGAGCGAGAGTGACAGCGGATCCAGCTCTACCGCCCGGCCGAGTTGCCCGATGGCCTCGTCGAGCCGGCGGCGCGACGCCAGAAAGCGGCTGTAGGAGAAGTAGGCGTCCGCGTAGCTGGGCCTCAGCTCGAGAGCGCGCCTGAACTCCTGCTCGGCGGCCCGCCAATCCCACTCGTAGTAGGCCCGAATGTAGGCGTTGACCGCATGCGCTTCTGCCAGCGTCTCATCCAGCCTGAGAGCCTGAACCAGTGCCGAGCGGGCCTGGGGCAATACCTCTGCGGGCGAGACGTTGCTGTAAAAAGGAAGTGCAGCGTAGTAGTTGGCCAGGCCGACGTAGGGAGGCGCCCAATCCGGAGCGATTCGGCCGGCATCTTCGAACAGCTTCCGCGCCTGACCCAGCTCTCCACGATCCAGAAAGAAGCGGCCCCGCAGGTAGGCGTCGTACGCCCGTTGATCTACCTTGCGACGTAGATCGAGCCGGCTTCGCTCGGCACCCTTGACGTCGGCCTTGATAGAGCCGGTAATGGCGAGCGTGATCTGCCGTTGCAGGTCCGGCAATTCTCCCATCCCGCCCTGATAATCCCGCGCCAAGAGGAGCGTGCTGTCCCGCGCCTGCAGGAGTCGCACATTCACTCGTACGCTGTCGCCAGCCTTTCGAATCGAGCCCTTCACCACGGCGTCGACGCCGAGGTCATTCGCAAGCTCGGTCAACGATCTCATCGCTCCTTGTGCTGCGGCGCCCGACGAGCGGGAGATCACCTTCAACGAGCCGACCTCGGACAGGTCCGCAATGAGCCCTTCCGTCATTCCCTCAGCGAGATAGGAGCTATCCGGATCACCCGCCACCTCCTGAAACGGGAGCACCGCGACCGCCGCCACCCCGGCCGGCGCTGCGCGTGCCCCCAGGACCATGCGGCCTTCCAGCAGCCACCACGCTGCCGCTGCCACCAGCACGCCGGCGGCTAGGCCGATCATCAGTCTCCGGCTCGGGCGGGCTTGGGACCGGCGGCGCAGTGTGCTGGGTACGGTCGTCGCCAACGATGGGATTTCCGGGGAAGCGAGCGCTTCCAGAAACCGTTGAATCGAGGCGTAGCGGTCGGCCGGCACTTTTGCCATGGCTCGCATGATGGCCGTCTCCACCGCCGGCGGCACCGCCTGGCGAACCACTCGGAGACTCGGGACCGGTTCGAGCGAGTGTCGGGCCATGACGGCATTGGGCGACGGTCCGGTGAAAGGAGGCTCGCCGATCAGCATCTCGTACAGAGTACACGCCAGGCTGTATTGGTCGCTGCGAGCGTCCACCGTCCCGGCTGCGGCCTGCTCGGGGCTCATATACTGCGGTGTGCCCACCGCCATTCCGGTCTGGGTGAGTCGCTCCGGACTCGCCGCCTCCAGCGCACGGGCGATGCCGAAGTCGGCGACGACCGCCTGGCCCCCCGGCAGCATGATGTTATCCGGCTTGATATCGCGGTGCACGACTCCGTGCTCGTGGGCGTACTGCAGGGCACTGCCTACTTCCCGAGTGATCTGGAGCGCGGCGTCGAGCGGAAGCTGCTGCTCCCGGGCGAGTCGCTGCCTGAGCGACTCGCCCTCGACGAACGGCATGACGTAGTAAAGCAAACCGCCGGCCTGACCCGAGTCATACAGCGGGAGAATGTGGGGATGCTGAAGCGCCGCGGCGATTTCGATTTCGCGGAGGAATCGGTCGCTGCCAAGGGCGGCCGAGAGCTCGGGCCGGAGGAGCTTAATGGCGACGGGACGCCGGTGCTTCAAGTCCTGGGCGAGAAAGACGAGTGCCATTCCTCCCTGGCCAAGCTCTCGCTCGACCCGGTACCTATCGCCGAGCGCGACAGCGAGCTGCTGCAGGAGGTCCATGCCCGACCTTCCTAACTCGGAGTGAATGTGTCAGCCATGGACTGGGGGGCAAGGACACAAGACTCCTGTCGGAGAGAAGACAGCAAAGTCTGACATTTGAGTGAGTAAAGTACGGCAAAGCCCAGCACGTACGCCAGCAAACTCCAGCATCGGGTGCCACGAACTCGCGTGACGGCTGCAGGTTGCTGAGTTCAGGTGGTTATAGCGGTCCCCCTGGATCAGGAGAGTTCTGGTTCGAGCCCAATGTCATAAATGCAGGGCTTTGCCTGTTCCCTTCACTGGAACTCCGCATAGATTCGGGTTAAGTCGCTTACAGGAGGGATTCATGAGACCGCATACCTTTTTGATCGGGACATCCTGCACGATCCTCCTCGCCGCCTGCTCCGGAGCCGATGGGATGGGACCTCGGGTCACCAAGCTGCAGGAGGCGCTCACGCAGGCGAAAGTATCGCTCCGGCAGTCGGTTCGGGTCGGCGAAGCGAGCGTGACTGGCGGCAAGGCCGTCAAGGCCGCCCTCCTGGTGGACGCCGCCCCCGAGTACTTCGTCGGCGCCCTTGGGAATGGCACGCTGCATGACGTCCGCTTGGACATTGTGAGCGGCTCCGTGGTCGCGTCCAGCGTCGTGGGTGCGTCGGCCGACCCATGCCCCGGCTCGATCCCGGTCGACGACGCCATCGCCATCGCGGAGGCGCAGATGAACGGAACCTCTGTCTCCGTTCAGCCCGACGATGACGACCAGTGCCTTCGTGAAGTACAGGTGCTCGCCGGCGACGTCCTGTGGGAGGTCAAGCTTGCCCGCGACGGAGCCGTGCTCGAAACGGAGAAGTCGGACGCCGACGGAAACTGAGTCGAAGGCTCGCGGGGGGCTCCGTCCTACTTGGTGTTCTTCGCGATCTTGGCGCGAAGCTCGTTCACCCCCGCCGCGATCTCGGGGCCGAAGTCCTCCGACTCCCAGATCGGGCGGATCTCGAGGTCGCTCGGACCCGGCATCGGGTTGGGGCACCGCTT
>DATBSM010000343.1:0-3904 GCA_036559785.1 Gemmatimonadales bacterium | reverse complement strand
CGCCACCTGCCGCTCCAGGGCCAGATCCTCAGCCAGGAACACGACCGCCATGCCACCCCGCCCCAACAGGCCGGTGATTTCGTAGCGCCCGGCAAGAGTACGCGCGAGACGTTGCCTCAGCTCATCGGTGGGATCGGGCGGGCACACGTGCTCCAACTCTCCCGACGGAGTGCCGCAGTGGGAGCAGAAGCGGCCGTCTAGCGGAAAGGGGGTGTGACACTTGGCGCAGTCGCTCATCCCTGGACCACCCTCGCGGCAGCTGGCACGTGATTTCAGGCCCTCTCGAGCGTAGATAGATCTGGTAAATCCCGGCACCTTCGGGCGGACTCCGCGAGCGGAGCGGCCGAAGGGGCGCGGGGGTTTACCCAAGGTCGTGTATTGGAACGGGTTTAGACCATCCAAGTGGAGCGAACGAGCAAGGGCTGTGCCCGGTAGGCTACCGGCCTTGCTGCCGGCGGAGCGTGTACCGCCGGGTGACCGGCCTGGTCCCCTT
Source organism: Gemmatimonadales bacterium (assembly GCA_036559785.1). Taxonomy (GTDB): domain Bacteria; phylum Gemmatimonadota; class Gemmatimonadetes; order Gemmatimonadales; family GWC2-71-9; genus CAVVWJ01. The sequence goes on along the minus strand of DATBSM010000343.1, from coordinate 3,411 downwards.
GACCTTCAGGGTCTCAGTAATGGGTTGGTAGCCCTTCTGCTCGACCCGCAGCCGGTGAGTCCCCAATGAGAGGCGGTGGTTCGAGATCGGGGTGCGACCGACCCTGGCGCCGTCCACATAAAGCATGCCCCACGGGTCAGAATCCACCTTGAGCAGAGCGTATTGCACCGCTCTCACCTTTGCCGTCGCCCGCTTCTTCTCGGCGGAGGGCGACACTGGCGCAGCGGGTGTCCTCCTTACCGGCCTGGGGGCCGGGGCCGGCTTCGACACCGCCGGAGCGGCGACGGTGCGCGCGGATGTAGTCCGGCTCGCGGCACTGTGCTCCACGATCGCCTGGAAGCCGGGCAGGGCGAACCAGGCCGCGACTGCCACCACGGCGATAGTGGCCAGCGCGACAAGAACGCCGACCCCGTGGTCGGCAGCCGGCTTATCCCGCTTGAATGGTGCATCCGCGCGCGGCTGAGCCACCGGCTCGCTCACCACTGTAGTCGGACCGGAGCGCTCCCCGCTGACTGCAGAGGCAAAGTCCTCCATGGTCTTGAACCGGGCGTTGGAATCCTTGGCGAGGGCCCGCTCCAGGGCCAGACGAAGATCTGCCGGCGTATCGGGGCGCCGGTTGAGCACGGTGGGCACCGGCTCAAAGACCTGTTGGTACAGGATGCTGTGGGCGGGGCCGTCGAAAGGCAGCATGCCGGTGAGTACTCGGTGCCCCACGATGGCCAGTGCATACTGGTCTGCGCGCCCATCTACTTCCTGGCCGCGGGCCTGCTCCGGAGCCATGTAGTGCGGGGTCCCGATGATCGTGCCGGTACCGGTGAGCTGGGCCGTATCCTGCACTGCCTTGGAAATGCCGAAGTCGGTGAGAATCACCCGCCCATCGTCGTCCAGCATGATGTTGGCCGGTTTCACATCGCGATGGACGATGCGGCGGCGATGAGCGTGGCCTAAGGCCAGGGCGGCTTCGCGCAGCACATGGCGTACCCGGGACATCGCCAAGGGACCCTTTGCCAGCAGCTCTTCCAGCGATTGACCCGACACGTACTTCATTACGATGTAGACCAATCCTCCCTCACTCTCGACCCGATAGATCGGAATGATGTTGGGATGGTCGAGCTTTGCCGCGGTCTTGGCTTCCTGCTGAAAGCGGGCGACCAGTTGGGCGTCTCGGGTCATGTCCGGAGGCAGCACCTTGATCGCCACCTGCCGCTCCAACACGAGGTCCTCCGCCAGAAACACCACCGCCATGCCGCCGCGACCTAAGAGCCGGGTGATCTCGTAGCGACCCTCGAGGGTGCGTGCGAGGCGCTCCTTGAGCTCATCGAGATCGGGCGCGTTTTCGACCGGGAGGGTACCGCACTGGGAGCAGTTACCGCCAACGGGGATCGGAGTATGGCACTTGGCGCAGTCGCTCAACGCGGTCCCCCGTAAGGAGAAAAACCATGGTAAAACCCGGCAGGTCGGGCGGACTCCGCCACAAGTGCGGCGGGATTGGCCGGAGCGCCTGCCGGAGGTGTTTGGGTGACGCAGAGTTAGTAAGATCTAAGCCGGCACGGGCGCAAGGGCTGTGCCGATTAGCGGGAAGCAGGGAAGCACGGCCTCCCCGACTCCTCGCTTCCCCGCCTATACGTGACCCAACCCACAGCAATCGAAGCCCAAAGACCGTAATGACTTCAGGAGTAGAAACCCTCAAGGTCCCTGGAGGCAGGCATGAATAGGCTCGCTCTAGCGCTGGCAGGTGGGGTTCTGGTTTCCGGCTGTTCCGACTCCCGTGACCAGCGCATTCCGGTGGATGACAACCTCACTCGGCCCCTGGAAGTGGCTCGCGTTGATACCACGCAGCCACTCTCTCCGGTCGAACACCACGCCACCCCGACTCCTGAGCCCGCCGCAATGCCAAAGCCCCGCAAAGCCAAACGGGCGACTCCCAAGGCTGCTCCGCCTGCGGCCAGCGTCCCGGCTGAAGATTCGACGACCCGCGGGTACGCACCGGATCAGTCGACCGATTCAGTGGAGACTCCACCAGTGGAGACGGCAGCGGTGGATACCGCGCCGGACACTGTGTCGACGCGGATGGACACTACTTCGTCTGCCGACACCGCGCGCTCGGTTGCGCGCGACACGGCGTCTCCATCGATTGATCCAGTGACCGCCACCACGGCCACCGGCGCGCGGACCCTCTCCATCGGCACCGAGATTCACGCGGCGCTGGACGATTCGATCAATTCCCGCACCGACTCAGCGGGCCGCGTGGTCACCGCCGTGGTCATGGAAAACGTCACAGGCTCGGACGGTAGGACGCTGATCCCTGCCGGTGCTCCGGTCCAGTTCACGGTCATCAGGCTCAGCGCGGCCAAGTCCAAGAGCGCGCAGGGCAGACTGGTGCTCCAAGTGGATAGCATCGGCATCGGTGGCCAGCTACATCGGGTGGCTGCGGATGTTCAGCCGGTTCCCCACGAGCTGCGAGGCCGGGGAGTTGGAACCAGCGAGGCAGCCAAAGTTGGAGTCGGTGCCGCCGGCGGCGCCGTGCTGGGCCGGGTGCTCGGCGGGAACACCAAGGGTGCGGTGATCGGAGGCGTGGTCGGCGCCGCCGGGGGCGCGGTGGTGGCCTCACAGACGGGGTCGCGGGACGTGGTGGTCACGGCCAAAACGCCGGTGACGTTCGTACTGACGGAGCCATTAGTCGCACCCTAAAACCCGTTTCCAACGACTTCTCATCCCGAGGGTGCAACGACTGAGGGACCCGGGATGAGGAGCCGCTTGGATTGTTCTTATCCAGCCGATGACCCCGGCTCTCCAATCTGACGCTCGTCCCTCCTAACCCGAATCGCGCCTGGCTCCGGCTCAACGCCGTGACCCCGCGCTTCCGCCCACGTCTCAGTAAACTCCGACCCGAATAGCATGATGATGGAAGAGTAGTAGATCCAAAGCAGGAGGACGATCAACGACCCCGCAGCACCGTAGGCCTCGCCCGGATTGCTGTTCCCGAGATAGACACCGATCAGGAATTTGCCCAGCACGAAGAGCAACGCGGTCACGAACCCACCGACCCACGCACTCCGCCATTCGACCTTTGCATCGGGTAGGACCTTGAACATGGCAGCGAACAGGAAGCCGATCACGAGCAGCGAAACCACGATGTTCAACACTTGAATGACCGCTCCCGAGAGGCCCGCCGTGAGCCGGTCCCCAACAGCCGCAAGGGCGCCGCTGATCACTAGTGAGACCAGCAGCAGAAAGGCGATCGAGAGCAGCATCCCCAGAGAGGACAGGCGCTTGGTCAGGAAGCTCTTGACGCCGCCCTGTTTGGGATCCGGCGTCACATTCCACGCCCGGTTGAGCGCGGCCTGCAGTTGCCCCAAAGCACCGGTGGCGCCGAAGACCAGGGCGACGATCCCCACGAGAGTTGGGATG
>DATBSM010000342.1:0-3555 GCA_036559785.1 Gemmatimonadales bacterium | reverse complement strand
ATTCGGTGGTGTCATCGGAGCGAGTGGTCGCGGGCAAATGGTCGGGGACGGGTGAGTCGCCCACGAGGATCTCGATGGAGCAAGGCCTTGCTGCTGAACTTGGTGTAGCCGTTGGTGACGAGATAGTTTGGGACGTGCAGGGTGTTTCCATACCAACCCGGGTCGGCAGCCTGCGTGAGGTGGACTGGGCTCGGTTCGAGCCCAACTTCTTCGTCGTCTTCGCGCCTGGAGCGCTGGAGGCGGCGCCCCAGAGTTTCGTGACGCTCACCCGGATCCCCGACGCGCCCGCCCGCGGACGGTTCCAACGCCGCCTGGCCGAGCGCTTCGGAAACGTCTCTACCCTGGACTTGTCGTTGTTGCAGGAGGCTCTCGAGCGTCTGGTGGAGCGGGTAGCTCTGGCCATTCGCTTCATGGCGCTATTCAGTTTGGGAGTGGGGGTGCTCGTGCTGGTAGGCGCTCTTGCCACCAGCCGCTTTCAGCGGGTGCGGGAGGGGGCGCTGCTGCGGACGCTGGGCGCAACACGGGGACAGGTGTTTCGGGTCGTACTGGCGGAGTATCTCTCGTTGGGCCTGCTGGCGGCGGTGGTCGCACTGCTACTGGCCGCCGGGGCCGGGTGGGCCATCGCGCGCTTTCTGTTCGAGGGAAGCTTCACGCTGCCGGTGCTCCAGATGGCTGCCCTTACTCTCACGGTGGTGGCACTCACCGTCATGGTGGGCCTCGCAAACAGCAGGGACGTGGTGCGGCAGCCGCCCCTGGAGGTGTTGCGGCAGGAGTAGGAAGGCGGGGCAGCGGGGCAGCCCGGCAGCACAAGATCGTAACCGGCGAACTACCGCCCTACCGCCGTACCGCCATACCGCCCTACATTCCCGCGGTCTACATCTGAGGACTGAAGCCGAATGCTGCCAATCGATCTGACTGGAAAGCGCGCCCTTGTCGCCGGCGTCTCAGACGACGGCGGTTTCGGATTCGCCATCGCCAAGGCCCTGGCCGAAGCGGGGGCCACGATCTGTCTCGGCAGCTGGCCACCCGCGCTGGGCATCTTTACCAAGCTGCTCGAGCGCGGAAAGATGGACGAATCGATGCGGCTGTCGGATGGTCGCCACCTGAAGTTCGAACGGATCTATCCCCTGGACGCGGCATTCGACGCACTGGCCGACGCACCGGCGGAAGTCCGGGAGAACAAGCGCTATAAGGAGGTTGGCGACTTCAGTATCCAGGGAATGACGGAGCGCCTGCGCAGCGACTTTGGTGAGTCGAGTCTCGATGTCGTGATCCACAGCCTGGCGAACGCACCCGAGGTAAAGTCGCCGCTGGTGGACACCTCGCGGCAGGGGTACTTGTCGGCCATCAGCGTGAGTGCCTACAGCAACGTGTCCCTGGTGCGGCACCTCGCGCCGCTGATGCGCGAGGGGGGATCGTTTCTCTCGCTGACGTACATGGCGGGCGAGCGGGTCATTCCGGGGTACGGCGGCGGCATGTCCTCCGCAAAGGCGGCACTCGAGGCCGACACCCGCACCCTCGCCTACGAGGCTGGCCGCCGCTGGGGAGTACGGATCAACGCCATCTCGGCCGGGCCGTGGGCTTCCCGGGCTGCAAGCGCCATCGGCTTCATCGACATGATGATCAAGTACACGGCCACCAACTCTCCCCTGCCTCGCCCCATCGAAGCGGACGACGTGGGAAACACGGCCGCATTCCTGAGCAGCCCGCTGGCCCGCTCGATCACCGGCAGTGTGGTATACGTGGACAACGGCTATCACGCCATGGGCATGGGGACCGAGCCGGAGAAGTAGCCTCAGCCCGCCTGCAGCACCGCCTCGATGACCTGAGCAAGTGCGGCAAGGTCGAACGGCTTTTCGACAACCGGCCTGGGTGTGCGGGTGAGAAAGTCGGTCAGGGCTGGCGAAGCAAGGTCGCCAGTCGTCAGGATCAGCCGAGAGAAGAGGTCGGGGCGGTGCTCGGCCAGCCAGTCGTGCAACTGATCACCGGAGCAGTGCGGCATTCTGAGATCGGAGATCACTACCTGATAGCCCCCGGGCGATGCCCTGTCCAGTTTCGCCAGTGCCGCCCTTCCGTCTTCAGCTTCATCCGCATGCCAGCCTTGCCGCCGGAGGTAGCGAGCCACGGCTGTTCGAATCGTAGGCTCGTCATCCACGACCAGCGCACGGCGCAGGCTGGTAGCGGCGACCGTTTCAGGTGCTATGCGGTTGGTTGTCACGAATTGGGGATGGAAGCCGGGCTTGGGACACGGCCGGGGGAGCCGCAGGTACGTTCTCCAGCTTCTTCGTATAATACTACCCTGATCCGGCCGGTTGGTAAGGCGCAGGTTCGCCTGGACTCGATCGAGGAGTGCGATCCACATGGCGGAGCTCGTATCCGAGTCCGATGGACCGATCCACCGGCTCACAATCAACGTGCCTGCCCGGCGAAACGCGCTTACTCCGGGCCTGGCGCGCGCATTGGCGCAGGAAATCGAGCAGCTCGAGGAAGCCGGAGAAACCCGAGTCATTCTGCTCTCGGGTGCGGGTGGCCACTTCTGCGCCGGCCTCGACCTTCACTGGCTCCGGTCCCTCGGCACCATGCCCAAGGTCTCGGACCTCCAGCGCGGCCTCAGTGACTTTCAATCCGCCGTCATTGCCATCGTGCGTTGCCCGATACCGGTGATCGCCGTAGTGCAGGGTACGGCCGCCGGGTTTGGGTTCGACCTCGCCCTCGTCTGCGACATGCGGCTGGCGGGCTCCAGCGCGATCTTCAGCTCGGGGTTCGCCCGGATCGGGCTGGTGCCTGACGGAGGATCCACCTTCACCCTGCCCCGCCTGGTGGGCGTCGGTCGGGCGATTCGGGTGCTGATGACCGGTGAGCCCATTAACGCGGTGGAGGCGCTCTCGATCGGGATGGTGGAGGAGGTGACTGAAGACTCCGGCCTGGATTCGGCCGTTCGACGGACGGTGAACGCGTTGCTCGAGTGCTCGGCGCCCAGCATTCGGAGCATCAAGCGCCTCACTCGGGCCCCCGAGGTCGGCGCCCTGGAACAAGCGCTCTCCACCGAAGGAGCGGCCCAGTTGCAGGCCTTGCAGAGTCCCGAATTCCGCGCCCGCCTGGAGGCGTTTGCCGCCCGCCTCGCCTCGCGCGGACAGCCAGCGTGAGCCAATCGCCGCTCAACGTGTTCCGGCCCGATCTCCTGCGGGGCAGAGTGGCGTTGGTGACCGGAGGCGGAACCGGAATCGGTTATGGGATCACCGCGTCGCTGGCGGCGGCCGGGGCCGAAGTAGCGATCGCGAGCCGAAAGCCGGAACATCTCGAACCCGCCGCAGAGCGTCTCCGGGCCAGCGGCGCCAAGGTGAGCACGGTCGAAGTCAACGTGCGCGAGCCGGAATCGGTGGCCCGAATGGTAAGTCAGGTGGGAGAGAAGCACGGCCGGCTGGACATCCTGATCAACAACGCGGCGGGCAACTTCTACGCACCCAGCGCTACGCTCAGCCCCAATGCCTGGCGGGCTGTGGTCGAAACCGACCTGTACGGCACCTTCTACTGTTGCCAGGCCGCTTACCCGCT
>DATBSM010000341.1:0-8898 GCA_036559785.1 Gemmatimonadales bacterium | reverse complement strand
TGTCGCTGCCAGCTCTGGCCTTCGACTCGGCAGGAACTGCGGGCGACCCCTTCTTTCGCGCGGTGCTCCACCTGCAGCGCGGCGAGTGGCATGCCGCACTGGGACAACGGCAGGCGGCGGACGCTGCCTGGCTCTGGTATGAGAACCTCGACGCCGTGGGTTGGCCCAGCACTGTGGCCCAGGCGTGCGAGGTCGACTGGGCCCTTGGCACCTACGGCCGTTGGCGTCGGGCGCGGCTGGCAGACTCGACCGGCGCGCACCGGGATGGGTGCCGAAGCATGGCCCAGGTCGTGGAGCTCTGGACCGACGCGGAGCCTGCCTATGGGCCGCTGCAGCGGGATGCGAGTGAATTGGTTCGCCGCTGCCCCCGATGAGCGACGATTTCCTGAACCGGGTTCGAAGCGCATTTCAGCCGCGCTATGAGATCGAGCGCGAGCTGGGCAGCGGGCCAGTTGGCGCCGTCTTCCTGGCGAGTGATTTGTCGCTCAAGCGGCGGGTCGCGATCAAAGTGCTCTATCCCGAGCTGGCCACCGATCCGATCTCCCGCCGCTTTACTCGCGAAGCCCGCATCCTGGCCAGTCTCAATCACCCCAACATCGTCGCCATTCACGAGACCGGCGAGGCCGCTGGCCTCCGCTACTATATCCGCGATTTTCTCGAAGGGGAGCCGCTCTCCCGGAGGTTGGCCCGGGGCCCGCTGTCCGCCGGCGATGCCGCTCACCTGGGCCGCGATGTGCTGGGAGCGCTCGCTGCTTCCCACCGATCCGGCGTCATTCATCGGGATCTCCGTCCCGCCAACATCTTCTGTCTGGGCGACCGCTATGTACTGGCCGATTTCGAGGTCGCGCGGCGTCCCGCCGGTGTAGATGGGACCGGCGCCACCACTGAAGAGCGGCCTCGGAGCCTGGAATATGCCGCACCGGAGCAGCTCACCGGCGACAATGTCAGCTCCCGGAGCGATCTCTATGCTCTGGGAATGGTTCTCTACGAGGCCCTGACCGGTAGGCGCTGGCGCAGCGGGGCCACCGTCACCGCTGCCCGATGGTCCGGGGCGCCCCGCTGGTTCCGCGGGGTACTGCGCCGCGCCCTCGCACCAGTGCCCGCCGAGCGGTGGCCCGACGCGGCGGCATTCATGGACGGGCTCGATGCGGCGGAGGCAAAAGGGAAGGCCAGGCGAGGGTCGGGTTACGCCGCCGCCGTTATCGTGCTCGGTATTCTCTTTGCCATGAGCCGGGGGCGAATCGGTGCTGACGGGCCGGGGGCTCCACCTCGGCAGATGGCCATTCTGCCCTTCGAGTCTGAGGGCAGTTCATCGGACGATTCTTTGGCCGCGGGGCTGTCCCATCTGGTCCAGCTCAACCTCGACAACCTGCCCGGTCTTACCTTGACGCCGCCCCGGCAGGTGAAGCGCTGGTGGGACGGACACGGCGGCAGCCTCATCGGTGTAGAGAAGGCGACCGCGGCCCGCGATCTGCACGTACACTGGTTGGCGCATGGTTCCCTCGAGCGCCAGGGGGACAGCCTTCGGGTCCGGCTCACGGTCTACGATTCCGCCGGACGGAAGACGCCGATTCCCGAGGTGCGCGGTCGCGCATCCGATCTCGGCGCGCTGGGCGACACCCTGGCCGTGTCATTGGTCAGGGCCATCGCGCCCCACCTGGCGGAGTCGTACCGGGTCGTCGGCGATGTCGCCGGTGTGAGTCTCGGTGCACAGCGGGAGTTCCTGCGGGGCGAGGCCGCCTTGCAACAAGACGCCTGGTCCCTGGCGGAGCGGCATTTCCAGAGTGCGTTGGAGCTCGACTCAACCTTTGCCCTGGCGGCGTGGCGCCTGGCCAACGTGAAGCGGTGGCGCCGAGTTCCATATGATGAAGATCTGAGGAAGCTCTACGATCGCCGGGATGCCCGACTGCGGCCGCTGGACCGCGACCTGATCGCGGCCTTCAATGAGCCGAGTCTCCGGCGGCGGCTCGCCCGGCTGGACAGCGTGATCGCCCGGTTCCCCGACGATGCCTACGCGCGCCTTCTCCTTGCCGAGGAGCTGTTCCACCGTGGCCCGCTGGTGGGGCGGTCTTTGGACGAGGGCGTGCATGCCATGGCCGAGGCGGTCGCACGCGACTCGTCCATGTCGCTGACATACGATCATCTCGCCTTCGCCGCCATTCGGCAGGGCCGCCGCGCTGACGCCCGGAAGGCGATCCGGAATCGCGCCCGGGTTGGTACCGCGCGCTCGCATGGCGATCCCGATATCCTCTCACTGGCATGGCTGGCCTACGACGAGCGCTTCGTTCCCTGGCGCGGCCGGCTCAAGCGACGCTATCTCGGCTGGGCCGCCGACTCCGCCCAGGTCGAGGGCGTCAGCCGCGTCTTTCGCACCGGGGTGCTTTGGTCCGACATCCCGGAGTCGCAGGTGGTGCTGAGCGACCTGCTCCTCCAATCGGTACGATCCGACTCCGCCGCGCGGGCCAGTGCCTATGAAGGGAAGGGGATCGGATTGATGGCGCTGGGCCGTCCTGGCCAGGCGCTGGCTCGGGTCGATTCGGCAGCTACCCTGTTCGGCAACGACTCCGCTCGCCTGGAGCAGGGCGAATGGCGTGTGGTGCTCAAGGCTCTGGGGCTTCCGATCTCGGACTCGGGTGATTGGCATCCCCGGCTGGCCGCCCTCACCGGAGATCCTCTCCTGGGCCAACGCGCCGCCTGGGCACTCGGCCTTGCCGCCTACGCGAGGGGTGACACGGTCGAGGGCAAGAGCTGGCGGACCCGCCTTCGAGCTGCTCCTCAGGCTCGGCCGCTGGAGCAGTTCCTGGCAGCGATGGAGGCAGCAGCCCGAAGCCAGTGGACCGCCGCCCTCGCCATCACCGACTCGCTCGAGATCGTGTTCAACGCCACCACTCCACCGGATCCGTTCGCCCGGTCCGCGTTTCATCTTCAGCGTGGCAACTGGCTCGCCGCCGCCGGAGACGGTGCCGGTGCGGACCGCGAATGGCTCTGGTATGAGGGCTCCGATGTCGAGGGCTGGCCCCGAGGACCGGCGCAGGCCGGGGAGATAGACGGGATGTTGGGTGTCTACGCCCGGCTGCTTCGGGGGCAGGCTTTGCTTCGTCCGGAGGCCGCCGGAGGCGCTGACCGCGCCAGGGGATGCGCCTACCTCAAGCGGGTAAGGGAGCTGTGGAGTGGAGCGGAACAGGCATTCACCCTACTGAAGGCTCGAGCGGATTCACTGCTCCTGCGGTGTGCGCCGTGATCTCGTGTCAGACACTCGGGCCGGTGGGTCTGAGTCTTGACGGCGGGCCTGCGCCGCCGGAACTCCTGTGGCGGAAGCATCTGGGGCTGCTGATCTATCTGGCGCGTTCTCCCCGGGGCCGTACCCGGGAGCATCTCGTCGGCTTGCTCTGGCCGGATAAGCCGGAGGCTGCCGCGCGTCACTCGCTGAACGAAGGCATTCGAGTGCTGCGGCGCTATTTGGGTGACTCCAGCGTGGATACGGCTGCGGGGCAGGTGCGGCTGGCTCCCGAGGCCGTACGCCTCGATGTGGACCGGCTGGAGGAGCTGGCGCGGGGTGGTGACTGGCCTGCCGCTGCTCGATTGATCGCCGGTGAGTTCCTCGAGGGATTCGCGATACCAGACGCATCCGGCTTCGAGGACTGGTTGGCCGGGGAGCGGTCCTCGATACGTCGCCGCTCGATCGAGTTGCTACTCAACTACGGGGAGGAGTTGCTTCAGAGCGGCAAGGCTGGCCAGGCATCCGCCATGGCCATGCGCGCGCTCGCACTCGAGCCGAGGTCCGAGCCCGCGCTCCGGCTGGCCATGCGGAGTACGGTGCTTGCGGGAGACCGTGCGGCCGCGCTCGAGTTGTACCAGACATTCCGAGCCCGTCTCGTCGAAGAGATGGGCTCCTTGCCCGATGCAGCAACCGAGGCGTTGGTGGACCGGGTGCGGCAGGAGCGGGCCCTCCGTCCGGCTCCGGCTGGCAGAACCGGAGATCGGCTCGAAGAGCCGCGGCCACCGCTGGTTGGTCGCGAGGTTGAGCTCGCCAACCTGGTGGGGGCGGCCGCGGTCGCGTGTCGCGAGCGGCGGGCGGTGGCGCTGATCCTTCAGGGTGACAGCGGTACCGGGAAAACCCGTTTGGCGGAGGAGCTGCTCGCTCGATTGCGCCTGGAGGGGCTATCGGTTGCTGCCATGCGGGCGGTCCAGGCCGACCGGGGAGAGGAATGGAGTGGGGTGCTCGCCGTGGCTCGAGGTGGTCTGCTCCAGGCGGCGGGAATAGCCGCCGCGCCCGCCGGAGCCCTGGGGATGTTCGCCGAGGCCATTCCAGAGTGGGCCGATCGGTTTCGGGGATCACGACGTGAGCCAGGTGCGCTGTCCTACGGTCGCGCGCTGAGCGAGGTGCTCCGAGCCGCAACCGAGGAGCAGCCACTGGTCGTGGCGGTCGACGATGCGCAGTGGCTCGATCAAGCGTCGCTGCTCGCGCTGCTGGCCGCGCTGCGCGACCTGGTGGCCGCACCCCTCATACTGCTCCTCACGGCTGACCTGCAGCCGCCGCGGCCCGAGCTGGAGGAGCTTCGCACCCGGCTGGGCCGGGATTTCCGCGGCACGGTACTCCGCCTCGGTCCGCTTCACTCGGCCGATCTTCGCGCGCTGGCCCGTCACATGCTCCCTCGATTCGATGAGGTGGAGATCGAGCGCGTGGTGCGACGAGTCGCCACCGACTCCGCCGGTCTCCCCTTGCTCGCGGTAGAGCTGCTCCGTGCGGTCGCGCTCGGCCTCGACCTCCGAGGTACAGCCGGCGCCTGGCCCGAGCCGCTCAAGACCCTGGACCAGACCCTGCCAGGCGATCTTCCCGACACCATCAGCGCGGCTATCCGGGTGGGATTCCGCCGGCTGAGCCCGACCGCCCAACATGCCTTGTCCGTCGCCTCCGTGCTGGGGGATCGCGTGCCGCTGGAGCGTCTGGCTCAGGCGCTGGGTCTCCCGCTGCGCGAAGTGGCCGCTGCGCTCGACGAGCTGGAGTGGCACCGCTGGCTCCTCTGTGACACCCGCGGCTACACCTTCGTGGCTCGCGTGGTCCAGCAAGTTGTCGCCCGAGACATGTTGACCCCCGGCCAGCGGCAACGGATCCAGGCCATGATCTCTGCGCATCCCGGTACCCCCTCCCCCGCTTCTTGACTCCTGCTTGAGCCGCTGATCCCACACTCCCTGGCGTAGATCCCTGCCGTGGCCGACCCGGGCCGCGGGGTCACCTAGCCGGTGTGGAGGTCAGCCATGCAGCGCGCCTGTTGTGTCATCGGACGAGTCGCCCTCCTTGCGGTCCTCTGCCTCCACGCCGGGGCATGCATGAGCTGGCAGTCCCAGCCCGTTTCGCCCGATCAGGTTGTGGCCCGGAGGCCCGATCAGGTGCGCCTCCGTTTACGCGATAGCACCAGGGTCACTGTTGTGGGCCCCATGATCCTCGGTGACAGCCTCATCGGCGCGCCGGCAGGAGCAAATCCCAAGTACATCGCCCAGCGCCTGGCCATACCTCTCTCGGACATTCAGTCGGTGGAAGTGCAGCGCGTGAATGCCGCAAAGACCGGAGCGGTCATTGCCGGTGTTGGCCTTACCGCGCTCCTCGTGGCAGCCGCCGCAAGCTGCTGTGGTTCTGACGTCCAGCCCGCTCCTGCGGGCTCGGGCGGTCCCGACGGTCCCGCCGTGTCCTGCCCCCTGGTGTACAGCTGGGATGGAGCCCGCTGGCGGCTCGACTCCGGCACCTTTGGTGGGGCCATTGCACCGGGCCTCGCGCGGACCGACGTGGATAACCTCGTCTATGCTACCGCGCAGAATGGATTTCTTCGGCTTCGGGTGGCCAATGAGCTGAACGAGACCGACTACCTCGACGCGCTCTCGGTGCTCTCGGTGGACCACGAGCCGGGTCTGACAGTGTCCCCCGGCGGCGACGGCCGGCTGTATGCGCTCGGCTCGCTGGTCCCGCCCGTGAACGCCCGTGACTTTCGGGGCCGGGATGCCCTCGCCCGAGTGCGGGCCGCTGATGGATGGAGCTGGGAGTCCAATCCATCAAACCGGGACACCGCCCTGGTGGCCGACATCCGCGATGGGGTCGAGCTGGCCTTCCCCATGCCGCACACCCGCCAGGCGCGCCTGGTGCTCGACGGGAACAACTCGCCATGGTCCGCCCACCTGATGCAGGAGTTCATCGCTGCGCATGGTCGAGACACCCGAGCCTGGTACGACTCGCTCGCGTCCCATCCCGAGTTGGCCCGGCAGGTTGGCGGAATGTTGGCGCAGGAGGCATTCCTCGGCGTCTCGCTGTGGACCGGGGCGAGCTGGGTCCAGCTGGGTTACATCTGGGAAGCCGGGCCGGAGATCGCAAAGCGTCAGGTGTTTCCCCTCGACCTGTCGCGGGTGCGCGGTGACTCGGTACGGATTCGGCTGGAATCGGCGCCGTCGTTCTGGCTGATCGATCAGGTCGCGCTTGCCGCCGCGGAGGCGGACTCCGTATCGGCCACCGAGCTGTGGCCTGAGAGTGCCGTGGAAGTGAGTGGAGCCGACGTGCTCGGTCTCCTGCACTCGCTCGACCAACAGCACTATGTCATGGAAAACGGAGCTGCCGCAGAGCTGCGCTTCCGGGTGCCGGACGTGCCGAGGGGAAAGGCTCGCTCCTACCTGGTTCGCTCGAGTGGCTGGTACCGGGTTCATGGACCTGAGACCCAGCCGGCGGATGTGGCCGTGCTGCATCGGGTCCTGACTGAGGAACATGGCGCTTCGCGACTCTCCGTCGCCCGGTTCAATGACGTGCTGCTTGCCATGCAGGCTCACCCATGAACGGCCGCGCCGTGTGGGTCACCGGAATCGGGGCGGTAAGTGCTGCCGGTCTGGGCGCCACCGCACTCGGGGAGATGCTGATCATGGGCCGGAGCGGAGTGCGCCCGCTTCCGGAGCTGGATCTGATTCCTGCCGGCCCAGCGGAGCTTCCGCCGCGGCACCCGGCTTCCCGACACATGGATCGCAGCGCTCGATTCTTCCTTGCCGCCGGCGAGGAAGCCTGGCACGACGCCGGGCTCGACAACTGCCCTCTCGACTTCAAGCGTTGCGCCGTGCTCGAGGGGTCCTCGCTCGGTCCCCTCTCCGACCTGCTCAGCGAGCACCACGCGCGCCTGGCCAGCTCGTCTCCGGACGCTGCCCGGCCGAGCCGGCTGGTCCGCTACATGAGCGGAGCGGGAGGAGCCGGCCTCGCCCAGTTCCACGGCATGCGTGGACCGGTGCTCCATATCTCCGCTGGAAGCGTGTCGGCCGCCTGCGCCATCGGCGAGGCCTTCCAGAAAATCTCGCTCGGTCTGCTCGATGTGGTAGTCGCCGGCGGCGCCGAATGCCCGCTGCATCCCGAGATCGTGGCGACTTTCCGATCGTCGGGAATTCTGAGCGAATCGGAAGGAGAGAACCCCTGTCGCCCCTTCGATCGGCGGCGCAACGGGACCGTTCTGGGGGAGGGCGCGGGCGTCCTCGTTCTCGAGTCCGCAGAGCATGCCCGCCGTCGAGGCGCTAGCCCCCGCGCCATCGTGGCCGGCTTCGGCATCAGCTGCGAAGCCTACAGCATGACCTCGCCCGACCCATCCGGTGCCGGGGTCGTCGATGCGGTGCGAGATGCGCTCGGCACCATGGACCGGGACGAGATCGGATGGATCAAGACCCATGGCACCGGCACCCGGCTCAACGACGCCGCGGAATGCCGTGGGCTCGCCGCTGTGTTTGGAGAGAGTCTCCCGGATACACCCCTCACTTCGTTGAAGCCGGCAGTGGGTCACTGTCTCGGAGCCAGCGCCGGGGTAGAGACGGTCGGCGCCATCACGGCTCTCGAGCGGGGGCTGATCCCTCCCACGCTCGGAAGCTTCTCGACCGATCCCGAGCTCCCGCCATACACCATCGCGACCGTCACCTCGCCTAGTGAAAAGCCCGCAGTGCTTGTGCTCGCCGAGAGTTTCGGCGGCAGGTGCACCGCTCTGGTTCTGACCCGGTCTTGATTGGAGGCATTCCCATGCACCCGCTACATCGAACTGCCCGAACCACCGCTGTTGTGAGCGTCACGCTTCTCGCCCTGAGTTGCGACAACGATCCAGTCGCGCCGGCCCCGGCCGACTCCCGGCCAACCAGTTTCGCGGCGGCTGCACCAGCTCCCGGCCTGATGGTTCCGATCGACGTTGTGGGTGGGTCGCTCTCGATCTGGCCATACACCGGCGTCGACTTCACTGGTACACCCCAGGACCCCATCAATCTGGTCTTTACCGGCCGGTCCGATCCTCGAGCGATCCGCTCGGCGCTCATGGCCCTGGACGGCAACCGGACGGCGTTCGGCCTTCCGCCGGTCTATCCGTTCAACTGCACCTGGACCGATGCGATCGGGGATCTCCAGACCGGCTACAACGCTAAAGCCGCCTGGGTCGGGAGTGCCATCCAGCTTGCCTGCGGTACGTACGGCCCGATCCGCTTTCACGTGCGGCTCTTCGAGGCCGGAGCTACCACCATCGGGAACGCCCACTTCGAGGTGCTGATCCCGGGCACCGCAGACCACCAGGTGCTGAGCTGGGAATTGGCCGAGCAGCTGGTAAAGGTGGATTTTCTGCGGTCCGGACTGCTCGATGCGGCCCGACCCCTGGGCAGCACGGGATCGATCAACGCCGCCCCTTTTCGTGAGATCCCGGAGCAGATCTACAACGGGCTCCCGGCCGACCTGAAATCCTTGATCGGCGGACCTGGAGGCAACGTGGCCGCCCCAGTGCCGATCGGCACCGATGGCCATGCTACGGTCTTCCACCTCGGCGTTCGAACGGCAGGGGGTGCGGTCGGGAGCGAGCAGAACTTTGTCATCACCTACGGGCAGGTGATTCCGAGACCCTTCTGCGCTACCGG
>DATBSM010000340.1:0-20161 GCA_036559785.1 Gemmatimonadales bacterium | reverse complement strand
ACCGCCATTGCGTCATGCCCCACCCAGGTGATGGGTTGACATGGGGGGCGAAGCCTATATCTTGCCATTCTTAGCACTCTCGTGCGCTGAGTGCCAACCAACTGAAGCTCAAGAACTTAGGATTGTCCAACCAATTCACGTAGTGGAGGTCGCACAGATGGCAACTGCTACCAAGGCCAAGCCCAGCCTGAAGCTCCAGCCGCTCGAGGACCGGGTGGTCATCATGCCCTCGGACGAGGCGGAAACGATGCGGGGGGGTCTGTATATCCCCGACACTGCCAAGGAAAAGCCGACCCAGGGCGAGGTGATCGCGGTGGGTCCGGGGCGAGTCGAGAAGGGTGCCCGGGTCCCGATGGACCTCAAGGTCGGCGACAACGTGATCTACGGTAAGTACAGCGGCACCCCGTTTCAGCTCGGCGGCGATGAAGTCATCATCATCAAAGCCTCGGATGTTCTGGCGAAAATCGGCTAACCGAACCTGGGCGTGGGTGCGGCGTAGCCGGCTCAGCCCGAAATCCATCAGGAGATGCACACATGGCAGCTAAAGAGCTTCTCTTCAACACCGATGCTCGGTCCAAGCTCAAGCGGGGCGTGGATCAGCTAGCCGAGGCGGTGAAGGTCACCCTCGGCCCCAAGGGCAGAAACGTCGTCATCGACAAGAAGTTCGGCTCGCCGACTGTGACCAAGGACGGCGTCACCGTTGCGAAAGAGATCGAGCTGAGCGATCCGATCGAGAACATGGGCGCCCAGATGGTGAAGGAGGTTGCCACCAAGACCTCCGATCTCGCCGGCGACGGCACCACCACGGCCACCGTTTTGGCGCAGGCGATCTTTCGGGAAGGGCTGAAGAACGTAACCGCCGGGGCCAACCCGATGGAGCTAAAGCGTGGCATCGATCGCGCCGTCGAGGCCGTGGTCGAGCAGCTCAGGTCCATTTCCGTTCCCAGCGCCGGCAAGAAAGAGATTGCCCAGGTCGGCACCATCTCCGCGAACAACGACAAGGAGATCGGGAACCTGATCGCCGAAGCTATGGAGAAGGTCGGCAAGGACGGCGTTATCACCGTCGAAGAGGCCAAGGGTCTGGAGACCACGCTCGAGACCGTGGAGGGCATGCAGTTCGACCGTGGCTACCTCTCGCCGTACTTCGTCACCGATCCTGAGAAGATGGAGGCGATCCTCGAGGATCCCTACATCCTGATCCACGACAAAAAGATCTCGGCGATGAAGGAGCTTCTGCCGTTGCTTGAAAAGACGGCCCAGAGCGGGAAGCCGTTGCTGATCATCGCCGAGGACGTGGAGGGCGAGGCTCTCGCGACGCTGGTGGTGAACAAGCTCCGCGGCACGTTGAAGGTCTGCGCCGTGAAGGCTCCCGGGTTCGGTGACCGTCGCAAGGAAATGCTCCGCGACATCGCCGTCCTGGTCGGCGGGCAGGTCATCTCCGAGGAGCTCGGTTTCAAGCTGGAAAACACCACCCTGAGCGATCTGGGCCGCGCCAAGCGAGTCGTGGTCGACAAGGACAACACCACGGTTGTAGATGGCAAGGGCAAGCCCGACGACATCAAGGGCCGCATCGCCGAAATCCGTGCCGCCATCGATAAGAGCACCAGCGACTATGACCGCGAGAAGCTGCAGGAGCGTCTGGCTAAGCTCTCCGGCGGCGTAGCCGTAATCAACGTCGGTGCCGCAACCGAGACCGAGCTGAAGGAGAAGAAGGCTCGGGTGGAAGACGCGCTGCACGCTACCCGCGCGGCGGTTGAAGAGGGCATCGTCCCGGGCGGCGGTGTCGCCCTGATCCGGGCCCAGGTCGCGCTCGACAAGGTCAAGGGTACGGACGATGAAAAGATCGGCGTCGACATCGTTCGGCGCGCACTGGAAGAGCCGATCCGGATGATCGCGCAGAATGCCGGAGCCGAGGGCTCGATTGTGGTGGCGCGGGTACGGGAGTCGAAGGATAAGAACTTCGGCTACAATGCGGCGTCCGACACCTATGAGGATCTGGTGAAGGCTGGCGTTATCGACCCGACGAAGGTGACTCGCACGGCGCTACAGAACGCCGCGTCGATCGCCGGTCTCCTGCTCACGACCGAGTGCGTGGTGGTGGAGAAGAAGGAAGAGAAGTCCGCCGCCTCCGCGCCTCCGGGCGGTGGTGGCATGGGCGGCATGTACTAGGACCTTTGATCTGCTCGTCTGCTTGAGAAGCGCCCCGGGATTTCCCGGGGCGCTTCTGTTGCGTCCAGCTGAGTCGCCGAACCGCGACGATTACTGCAGTCGATTGACCGGGTGATCCTGCCTCGCGTATTTCACGCCGTCGGGTGGATCGCGGGACTGCAGAAGGCCGCACTGGTCCGCCCCCCAACCACTTACGGTGCGGCCCCATATGGTACGACAAATGCCGCCCGCGAGGACTACCCGCAGACGCTATCCGACCCAACGCATGGAGCTGCATGCCCAAACCACCGTCTGGACGCGAGCCGGATCCGATGGCCCGCGTTGTCGATCGGCTGCTGGCTCAGCTCCCCGGCCTGCAGGGCGCCGAGCCCGCACCCCCGGTTTTTCGTTCCTCAACCGGAGAAATTCGCGTCGCCAGTGGGCGCTATGTCGAGCCACCCACCTTGATCGGCCTGTGGGGCCGGGTAGTGCTGGGCCTGATGCTAGGCGTCATGATGACTGTCTGGCCTTACTTCCGGGAATGCGGCCTTCCGTTATTTGGATATCTGGGTGCGCTCGCTGCGGTGGTGGTGGCTGGGGGATGGATCGCGGTAACAGCCTGGCAGCTTCGGAACGGCATCGCCCATATCCTGGCGCTGATTCTCCTGTTCTGGGGCCTCATGCTTACCGCAGACCAGCTCCTTTCCCGGACCGGCTACGCTGCGGCCCCGGCGACCTGGATGTGCGGTGCTCCGGATAGTGGTCCCGGCTGGATGCGCTGGTTCGCCCCAACTGGCGTGGAGTAGATCCTCGTAACCTCCTCCTTCGACAAGACTCAATCGGTTCGCATCAAAGCCTGAAAGGGCACGAACTCCCGCAGGCTCTCAAATGCCGGGTCGGAGTGGACATCCTCGATGTCGCGGCTGTCAAAGGCGAGAGGCCGGCCCTGGATCCACGCCTCCTGCAGCAGCTCCACCGCGTCCGCGCGATCGCCGAGTGCCGCGGTGATGCGAGCCCGGGCGTACGTCTGGCTCCCGAATAGATATGGGTCGGATAATGCGGCTAGCCCTCCGGCCAGGCGCAGTGCCTCGGCTCGATCTCCCATTCGCGCCGCGGTGGCGCCCAGCCTCCCCAGAAGCAAGGGGTTCTTGGGGTGCTCGACCAACGCCCCGGCGTAGTACCGCCGGGCATTTTCCCATTGCCGGGCAGCATACTGTATGTCCCCCTCCATGACCCTGCCCGCGAGAGTGGTGTCGGCATCGGCGGCAGGGGTCTCCTCCACCAGCGTCTCAAGCCATCGCGCGGCAGCCGCCTCATGCCCATGCGCCCGCAGCTCACGCCACACCCAGAACGACCCGTGGCGAGCACTCGAGGCATAGGGATCGTCGCGGGTTGGTCGCGAGAGCTCCCGGTGGGCAGCCTTTACGTCGCCCGCGGCGGCCAGAGCCAGCAGCAGGTTCACGTGGGGCCAAAAACGGTCGGGAAAACGTCGCACGGCCCGGCGCGCGCTTTCCAGCTCTGCCGCCCGCTCTCCGAGACGGTGCAACGCCGACGTGTGGCTCTCCCAATAGAAGGGAGCGATCAGCAGAAGTCCCCGGTCGGGGTCGACCTTCGAGAGGATCGTCAGGGTCTCGCGGGGCCGATTGACCATGAGTGCAGTGCTCGCGGCCAGCGTGTAGCCTTCAACCGATGCCGGCGTCAGATCCATGAGTTCGCGCGCGGCTCGGAGGCGCCCCCAGAGGTCGCCTCGCAGGTCCGCTCGCAGTCCGGTCAGCACGGCTCGCTCGGCGGGGGTGAGGGTGCTCTGGTGCCGAGTGAGGCGTCGAACGAGGGTGTCAACGGCCGGCCAGTGGTCCAGCCGAGTCTCGACGTATGCCCGCATGAGCAGCGGGGCCATGTAGCTGGTGTCCAGGCTCGACGCATGGTCGAGTCGCCGGAAGGTGTCCTCGTAATCAGCCCGAAAGAAGCTTTCCCATGCCCGGCCCACCTCCTTATACGCGTCGTAGGAGGGTGGGATCCCGAGACCGGCCGCAAATCCGCGACTGGTGGTGTCGACTGCTGACGCCACGGCCGCCACGACGCGGTCACCCAGACTGGTCACCAGGCGCGACGGGGCGCTTGCGGGGCCGTTCACCGGCCCCACGGTCCGCACGACCTTCCCGGTTGCCACATCGATGATCTGAATCAGGACCCGGAGAGTGTCTCCTTCGCGAAAGAGGTCGCCGGAGAGTACGGTTCCGGATCCGGTTTCCTCCGCCACCGCAATCGCGCGGTTGCCATCGCGAAACAGGGCGGGGATGTGCTCGACGATGCGGCTGGCGACCGATGCCGTGCGGGGATCGACGACCTCGAACTGCGTGGTCCGCATGAGGCCCTGCGCGATCCAGTCTGCAGCGAGGGCTCCGATCCCGGTGAGCGTGCTGTCTCCGGTGTGGTTGGTGAGCGGCGCCACCACGACCCGACGGGGGGACAGCGTTGGCGCATTGCGGGTCAGCAAGGTTCGCAGGCTCGCCAGCTGGGAAGGGGGGAGCAGCCAGAGCCCGGCGGCGCCGGCGATCAGCACGCCGCCAACCCCAATCAGTGCTGTTCGGGAGCGCCACCGCCGGGACCGTACCGGCCCCGCCCTGGCGCGATGGTAGGCGAGGGAGGACCGACTCGACTCGCCTTCGTTCGACCGCAGTTCCCAGCTCCTGGCCGCGGCCAGATGCAGGGCCTCTCGTCGTGAGGCCGCGAGCAGGTCGTAGGCAACCCGGCAGATGATCTCGTGGGTGAACTCGTGGACACCAGGTGTTCCCGGCCGCTCCCGCACCATCCGCCGGGCCAGGAGCTCCTCCAGCCCCACGGCGCAGGTGGTGGCACCGAGGCCTGACACTGCAGGGAGCATCCGGCTTTCGAAGACCCGGCCGAGCACTGCGCCCGCCTCCACCACGGCACGAACGTCAGGCGTCAGGCGGTCGAGCCGGCGGCGCACTACTTCGCGGATGGTGGCCGGGAGCGGGATCGGCTTTCCGTTCCCACCCGGCTCGAGCCGCCACGCCCCCGCGTCGGTAGGGAGCAACTGGCCTTCATCCACCAAGGCAGCCGTGAGCTCGATGGTATAAAACGGGTTGCCGCCGCCTTCACTATGTAGGCGCTCGGCCAGACTGTGGCGGGCCGGCGCAGCCAGCTCCAGCATCGACCCGAGGAGCAGCTCGATGTCCTTGAGGCCCAATGGCTGGAGCTTGAGTCTGCGGATTCCTGCGCGGGAGGAGAGCTCGACATACGCGGCGGTTCGGTCCTCGCCGGTACGGGCTGTCACGAGCAAGAGGAAGGGTGCGGCAATCCGGCCGCTCACTGCCATCAGGACCTGCTGGGTGTCAGGGCTTGCTAGCGGAAGATCGTCGATATAGAGGACCACGGGGCGCTCGGCGGCGACGGCATTGAGCACCTCGATCAGGGCATCCTCCAGTCCGCGGCCGTCGTCGGAAGGTCTCGGAAGCGAGGGAAAGCGGTCGCGCAGCGTCGGCGCGATCCGCGCCAACTCTCCCAGGGCAGAGGCCGATGCACCTGAGGCGCCCGGGGCGCCCGCCAGTCCGATCACCAGCTCAGCCAGCGTATCGAGTGACGTATGGGGTGTTGTTTCGTAGCCCCGAGCTCGCAGCACGGTGGGGCGGTTGCCTCCAGCCGCAACCAGACGAAGGAATTCCTCGCACAGCCTGCTCTTGCCGATGCCGGCATCGCCCTCCACCAGGATCGCGGCCGAGGTCCCCGCCCGAACCGCCTTCCACACCGCGCCCAACTCCATCAGCGCCTGCCCCCGGCCGGTGATGTCAGGAGTAAAGAGAGCAGCCGACCCAGGTGTGTGATGTCCTATTCCGCTCGCTGCATCGCGCTCGAGCACGGTGCCCAGTTGCAGGAAGGCGGAGCTGGGCACCGAGTCCGTGGCCCGAAGTTGCGTGCGAAACGCGGCGTATCGAGCAAGCGCCTCTGCTGTCCGCCCCTCGAGCTGGGCGAGCTCGATGAGGTGCTGCTGGCCCTCCTCATCCATTGGGAGCAGCTCCACCCAGCGCTGCGCCCACAACGAACCCTCCGGCCAGTTGCTGTTACCCCTTGCCTCCTGAATCAGCTCCCGCAGGGCGAGGCGAAGAGGGCGGCGCACCGCCTCGCGTTCGGTCTCCAGCCAGAGCCGGAAGTCCTCACCCCCAAGGTTGTCCGCTCGGGAGAGGAACTCCCCGCGCCAGGCAGCCACCGCTTCCCGCCAGCGGCCGGCGCGGACATCGGCTTCGAAGCAGGTGACATCGAGAACCAGGGTGCCGGGAGCAAGGGAGACCTTGTCCTGCTCGGTATGGAGTCCCTGACCGACCAGTCGCTTCAGCTCGAGGAGGAGTTGTCGGAGGGACTGCCGCGCCTTGGCCGTATCCCGCTCGCGCCAGAACAGCTCAGCCAGCTCGCCGCGATCGACGGCCCTGGGTGACCGGCGCGCCAGGTAGGCGAGCAGGGCCAACCCGATCCGGGGGCTGGAAAGTCCCGCGGCGCCGCCCTCGAATCGGAGCTCGCCCAGGGTACGCAGGACCGGAATGGCGGAGGTCACAATCGCCAGTGGCAGAAGAACTTGACGGCCGGGTTGACGGCGGGTTGCGCTCGCCGCGCTAAGATCGACACCGATTCATGAACCATCGTCTCGAACAAGGCTCTTGGACCTGACCACCCCGGGGGTATCACCGATGTCGCTGCATCCGCCCGATGACGATCACGGAACGACGACGTCCGAACGCTTCGAGTACTTCATGATCCGGGTGACGCGGTCCGACAAGGACCCTGACCGGGTTTCGGGCCTGGTGGAACGGCTCGGATCAGGGGAGAAGCGCAGTTTTGAAACCGGCGATCAGCTGCTTCGGATGGTCGGTGGGTGGTTCGAGTCCAGCCTCAACTTGCAATCCCCGACCGGGCGCCGCAATCCCGGTGGCGTCGGGTCAACCAATTCATCGCTGGGCAATGGTGCCTAGGAGGAACAATGCGCGCCCTTTTTGCCGTCCTGTTCGCCGTGACGTTCCTGGCTCCCCAGAATACCGCCGCGCAATCGGGCAGCGCCGTCGCCCCCGTGGCTGACACGATAGCGGCCACCGCGGCAGCCGTCGTCAAGAAGAAGAAGGGTGGCATGTTCGGCAAGTTCAAAGGCCTGGCCAAGAACAAGGTCGTCAAGACTGTCGCCAAGACAGCGCTGTGCACCGTGGTGCCTGGGGGCCAGGTGGTCGCCGGCGCGCTCGACGCCGCGGAGACGAAGAACGTTGCTGGGGCGGCTGGGGCGGCCGGTTCGGCGCTGAGCGGTGGCGGCGGCGGAGGCTGCATGCCGGGGATGGCCGGGATGGCCGGGCCCGGAGGTGCGGCTGGCGGGATCGGTGCGGCCGGCGTCGGAGCACTCGGCGCGGGTGCCTCTGCTGCGGCCCTGCCGGGACAGCCTTCCACCGGAATGCCGGGCATGGCGATGTCACCCGAGCAATTGAAGCAGATGCAGGAGCAGTACGCGAAGATGGGGATGGATAGCACCCAGCTCCGGGCCATGCAGCAGATGATGGCCGGCCTGCCGGGCGCCTCTCCGGGGGCGGCGGCGGCCCCCGCCGGCGCGGCCGCGGCAACCGGCGGCCCGGCGCTCAGCCGGGAGAAGGGGAAGATGCTGGTGCGGCGGCTGCCCTGGGTGCCCGGGAGCGACGCGGTGCAGCAGGGAAGCGAGCCGATGTTCGGCATGGTGATGCAGGAGGTCGCGGCTGCGATCAAGGCCTCCCCCAAGCGCTACAAGATCGAGGCGCGGGTGGAAGAGCAGGGTGAGAAGGCTCAGAACAAGCTCCTGGCCCAGAAACGCGGCACCGCTGTCCTGGCGGCCCTGTCTGCTCGGGGTGTGCCGGCGGACGCGTTGACCGTGTCCGAAGGAAAGGCCGATAAGGATCCCCGGATCATCATTTCCGAAGGCAAATAAGGCACTCGAGTAGCGGAGGAGGCGCGCTATGCAGGGACCGATAATCAATCTCGTTGCAGCGGCCGGGCTGATCGCATCGCTGGGCGTGTCCGCGGTCGGGGCACAACAGCGGGTGACGGTCACCGTCAACCCTGTTCCCAATCAGATCTCCGCGGGAAGCTGTACCCGCATCCGGGCCGACGTGCGGGACGAGCTCAACCGGGAGCTCACCTTGGAAAACGGCGTGCCGCTCCAATGGGGCTCGTACGACTACACCACCTCGAATGGAACCGACTTCGAGTGGCGGAACACTGGCTCGGAAGAGTTCGAGCTCTGTGCCAAGCCTGGCGTCGGAGCGGTGAGCACGGAAGTGACTGCCACCATCAAGGGCATGCCTTACAGTGGAACTGCGCGGGTCTCGGTCGGGGCGCAGCCTCCCGCGCCGACCGCGAACACCGGCGGGGCTGCGCCTGGCGGCGCTGCGCCCGGCGCGGTCGCATCGGCAACGGCGCCAGCAGCCGCGCCTCCGGCACCCACACCGACAACGGTCCCAGCTCAGCCCTATACGCCGGGCGCAGCGTCCGCGCCGACGGCTCAGGCCTACTCACCTCCGGCCCAGCCCTATGCACCAGCCGGGGCCCCTGCCGGTGCTTCGCCGGCCGCCGTCGCTGCTCAGGCCCCGGCCCCGGCCCCGGCAGCGCAGCCGGTCCTGGCGCAGCCGGTGAAGAGCAGTGGTGGCTTCTTCAAGAAGATGGGGAGCCACTTCAAGCAGAAAGCGGCAGAGGTGAAGGCCGAGACGGCCCAGAACCTCACGGCAGCCGCCACCCAGGTCGTGGATACCACGTTTCAGACCGGCAGCAGACTGGTTGCCTCCACGACCGCGGAAGTCACCAACACTGCCCGCTTGGGGATTGGTGGCGTTGGTCAGAAGCTGATGCTGGCGCCTCAGCGGGGCGGAGGGAGTGCGGACAACCTCGCGCTGGCCATCGCCTCGGGGCGGGCGGTCCTGCTGGAGCTGCGGTTTACCCCGGGCACCTCAGTGCTCGAGCCCTCGGCCCGGGACCTGGTGCAGCGGCTAGGGGCTGAACTGAGAAAGGCCATGGCAGACATGCCTGCGGCCAGGTTCGAAATAAACGCGCACGTGGAATCGCCCACCGACCAGGTGTTGTCCGAGAATAGAGCCGCCACGATCAAGGCGCTGCTGGGTAACCAGGCCGACCCGCGAAGGCTGACTGCGCTCGGGTACGGCGCCTCTCAGCCGCTGAATGGCGTCCCCACGGCCCGAATCGAGATCGTGCGGTGTAACGATGGCCAAACCAAGTGCCTAATGGAGGTAGCGCCATGAGTACGACGAGTTCCCGGGTGGTGCTCAGTCTCGGTGCGCTGCTCGGACTTGCCATGGCGCCGCTCGGAGCCCAACAGGCACCCAAGGATCTCCAGGCCACGCTGGTGTCACCTACCAAGGTGAACTTGAGCTGGACTCCTGGGACCAGCGCGACCGGTCATAAAATCCTTCGGGGGGTAGGCAGTGCTCATCCTACCCAGATCGGTTACGTGCAGGGTCCGGGGGCCGCATATACCGACGCCAGTGCCCCCGCAGGTTCTCGGCTCCTGTACCAGGTCATGGCCCAGTACTCGAACAGCCCGAACAAGTACACAGCCAAGGTCAGCGTCACCACGCCGAGTGCCGGGAGCACGGCGTCGTCCACCCCGCCGCCGTCCGCCACACCAGCTCCTTCCTCTGCCTCGGCAGTTCCCAGCAGCCCGGTGGTGGCGGCCGTGCCCCTGGCAACAGTGAATACCGCTGTACTCCAGCGTACTCCGGTTGCCGCGCCGCCGGGCAGGCTCACTCCTGTCGCGGCCGCCGAACCTGCACCCGTCGCTACGGCGGTACCGGTCGCCCCAGCCGCCCCGATGCCGGTCAGCGGACGCTACCGGGTCGTGGCCAACGGGTTCAGCGTGATTCACGAATCGTATGACGACATGCTGTCGCGTGACGGAAAATACGATGAGGTGTACGGCGGGTTCACCATGCTGCACTACGACCGGAAGACGGGAGATGTGCTCGATCGCGATCTGCGGCGTACCAAGGTCCTGGGAGACATCAACAACTTCCCCGACCGGCTGCGGGCTGGAACCGCCAGTGGGAGCGGCGGCCTAAAGGCTGGTGACAGCTATCCGGATGCCGGTCATGCCAGATACCGGGGTCAGGACGGAGCCGAGCCCAACAGTCAGACGTTTCCGTTCAAGGTGTGGGAAGGCACGCTCACCCAGGGAGCCGACGCCGCGGTCATCCTGCCTACCATGTGGGAGCAGGACAACGACGGATCCTCATATGACGCCTGGCACCAGGCCGAGGTGAACAGTGCCTCGCAGATCTGGTTCGACCCGACGGTGCAGCAGGCGTTGAAGCAGACCTCGCTTGGCGTGGTCGCGCCGCCCGGCTCGATCACCCCCAACATGGCGCCGACCTTTGGAGAGAACGCCGCAGGGGCCATCGGCTTCTTTGCTGCCATGGGACAGCCCTGGGTTGCGTCGCTCATCATGGGCTCCCGGGATCGCCCGATCGGAATGGTGCCTGGAGGCGTGGCCGGAGTGGCGTCGTCCGTAGGTGCCGCACTTCCCCGACGGGCTATCGTGTTGACTCGCGAGATCATTGAAAGCTCACTGAGCGGGTCGAGGATCCTTCCGGACCCCGCCACCCTCGGGCCGGGCAACGCATGGATGTTGGCGTACTTCGATGTGCCTGTGGGCGTTATACCAGTGCTGCTCAGAGACGGCCCCGGGCAGAATCTCCAGGCAAACTATGTGATGTATCTCCAGGTGGAGCGGATGTAGGGTCACGTTTCGCCTGCCTGGCGCCGCTTAGCAAGAGACTGACTTCGAATCACAGTGCAATGACGTACCGCTTGCCTACTGACAATTCCAGGAGGGTATTACCAATGCGCGTCCCCGTGGTGGTTTGCCTCACATATATCGGATTCTTTGCCCTCGCGGCCTTTCCGGGGCAGGCCCTCTCACAGGTGCCCACCACGGCCAGCGAGCCAGTCGTTCGAGCCCCACGGGCAGCGCCGGGGGCCCTTCCAGCCAACCCGCAGCCGGCAGAGGCCGTTCCGGCCGCCGCCCCAGCTCCGGCGGCGGCTCCCGCGGAGCCCGCGCCGGTGAGCGCGGCGCCTCCACCGAGCGGCGTCACCCAGTTGCCACCGGCCGGGGCGGCACCGACCACTGCCTCGAGCTCCTCGGCGGCAATAGCATCGTCGAAAGGCGCCTATAGCACGGCCAACTTCTCCCTGAGCCTCGATGGCATCAATGCTGGGAACTTGCGCGCGGTGGAAGGGGGTGCCGCGGTCGGCACTGTGGTGGTTGACAATGTTGGGCCCGACAACACCCAAAAGAAGCATGTGGCCGGGGTCAGGTACGAACCACTCACCTTCGACGTGGGTCTCGACTCCAAACCGGTCGTCGACTGGGTCAGCGCCGTCTGGCAGGGGAAAAATTCGAGGAAGAACGGCAGCGTCCAGGTCGCAGACCACAACCTCAATGTCGTGTGGGAGCGGCAATTTACCAACGCGCTCATCACTGGGACGACCGTCTCAGCGCTGGACCAAGCCGGTAACAAGAAACCCCTCGTGCTTACCGTGACCGTGGCCCCCGAGTCCGTCCGGGAAGTAAAGGCCTCCGGGAAGGCGCAGGCATCGACGGGCAAGACGACCAGGTCGTTGATGTCCTCGAATTTCCGGTTCGAGATGGGAGACCTCGAGACCGCGTACGTGCGACGCATCGAGCCCTTCACGGTCGGGCAGAAGGTGACCGACAGCGAAGTCGGTGAATCGCGGGTCTCCGAGAAGCAACCCAACACACTAGAGTTTCCCAACTTGAAGATCAGCATGGACAACCGCCCCACCCCCAATTGGTCAAAATGGAATGAAGAGTTAATAGAGGGCCGCGGCGGCGAGGCGCAGGAGAAGAACGGAGCGATCGTGTTCCTCGACCAATCCCTGAAGAACGAGCTTGGCCGCATCAATCTGTTCAACTGCGGACTCATCCGGTTGGGGGGGGACCGCCTGGAGGCAGGGAACGAGAAGGGCACTTCGCCAACAGCGGACCTGTACTGCGAGAGGATGGAGCTGGCCATCAAGGGCTAATCACCGGCGCTTCGCAAAGGCCACAAGTCACTCAAGGATACCAACCATGACGAGACCAGTTGACGTGTCATTTGTAGTTGCCGCCGCCATCCTCGGCCTCACCGGGTTCGTCCGTCCGGCGGTTGGGCAGGTACCGGACCCGGCTACCACCCCGAGGCTGGCAGTTCCGGCGCGCGGGGTAGCAGCGCCTCTCCCAGGTCAACCTACCACGGCTCCGACCGCGGCTGCACCCGCCGCGGCTGCACCCGCTGCAGCTGCGCCAGCCGAGCCCGCGCCAGTCAGCGCGGCGCCTCCGCCGAGCGGCGTCACCCAGGTCCCCCCGGCAGCGGCCCCACCGGCTACCGCAAGCAGCTCCCAAGCCGCCACCGCGGACAAGCGGAGTTATGCCGCCGGAAAGTTCGGGCTCGTGCTCGAGGGCACGCAGCTTGGATGGCTCAAGAGCGTTGAGGGAGGTACTGCGTCGTCCGAGGTGGTGGTTGAGAAGGTCGGTCCCGACCGCATCTCGGCAAAGCACATTGCCGGCGTCAAGTACAAAGACATCTCTTTCGAGACGGATCTTCAATCCAAGCAGCTCATTGACTGGATTGCCGCATCCTGGAAGGGGAACCCGGCCCGGAAGAGCGGCAGCGTGCAGGCCATGGACTACGACAATAAGCCCGTAAGCGAGCTCGAGTTCTTCAATGCCCTGGTGACCGAGACCACGATGCCGGCACTCGATGGCGCCGGAAAGGATCCGCTACACATCACCGTCAACCTGAGTCCCGAATACACTCGAGCCAAGGCCGGCTCGGGTGCCAAGGTTTCTGGTTCCCCGAGCAACCAGACCCAGAAAAAATGGTTGCCATCGAACTTCCGGTTTGAAATGGCCGGCCTGGACGCGAGCAGGGTGAACAAGATCGATGCGTTCACGGTCAAGCAGGTGGTGGCCGAAAACCCGGTGGGGGAAGCACGGGACTACCAGAAGGAGCCGAGTGCGGTCGAGTTTCCCAACCTCAGGATCACCTTGCCTGCGTCGTACGCATCGACGTGGGTAAACTGGCACGACGACTTCGTGGTAAAGGGCAACAGTGGTACAGCCCAGGAGCGGAATGGTGCCATCGTATACCTGGACCCCTCTCGCAAGGTGGAGCTGGGCCGGGTCAACCTGATGAACTGCGGCATCTTCGCGCTGGATCGGCTCAAGACTGAGGCGAACAGCGAAAGCATCGTCCGCATGGTTGCGGACCTCTACTGTGAGCGAATGGAGCTCGTTCCTGGCTCTGCTTCCAGTTTGAACTAATCAGAACGTGAAATGTTCAGGCCAACCGAAACTATTCGACCTACCGGAGGAGGATTGACAATGATGAACCTGACCCCATTCGGACTAGGCCTGGCACTCGCCATAGCGTTGCCCGCTTTGGCCAGCGCCCAGGCACCGGAAAAAGCCGTCGTCGAGCCTGCACCAGCTGTCCAGAGGGCCAGGCCCACCGCGGCTCCCACGGCTGCCCCAGCCCTGGCGCCAAGTGTTGCCGCGCCGGCCAAAGGTACGATTCAGGCCCAGCCCAGCGTTCTCAAGGCTGGGGACGACGACGATGACGATCTGCAGGCCCAGCCCAGTGTTCTCAAGGCTGGGGATGATGACGATGACGATCTGCAGGCCCGGCCCAGTGTCCTCAAGGCCGGGGACGATGACGATGACGATCTGCAGGCCAAGCCCAGTGTCCTCAAGGCCGGGGACGATGACGACGACGATCTGCAGGCCCGGCCCAGCGTCCTCAAGGCCGGGGACGATGACGACGACGACATTCAGGCCCAGCCGGGCTTGGTGGGGCAGGCCCCCGGTCAGACCCAGGTGCCAACTCAGGCCCAGCCAGGCATGGTCGGTAAGGCGCCCGGTCAGAGCCAGATGCCAGCCCCGGGCCAGCCGAGTGGTACGCCCGCGAAGCCATGATTGAGGTCTGCTCGACAGAAATTATTGGGGTCAGCGGCCAAGGCTGGTTGGAAATCTGATACCAGGAGGTAGGCAATGAAAAGCTTCGACCGGCTAATCTTGGCCGTCGTAACAGTTCTGGCTTTCCTGCCTGCCACCGCCGGCGCGCAAGCCAGTGGCTCAACCTTCTGGGTCCAAATCGAGGGCACGAAGCAGGGATTATTCGCCAACGAATCGGTTGTGGCCTCTCGCCCAAACCGTATACTCGGCCGCAATTTCGACTATCTCGTCAAGGTTCCGCGGGATGCTTCTACCGGTGCGCTCAGCGGTAGGCGACAACACGCGCCGGTGGTTCTTACCAAGGAGTGGGGGGCGGCCAGTCCGCAGCTTTTTCAGGCTCTGGTTTCCAACGAGATCCTGAAGTCAGTCGTGTTCGAGTTCTCTCAGACGAACCAGACGACTGGTCAGGAGGAGATCGTCATGCTCGTGAAGCTTACCGGGGCAACGGTCGTGGAAATCCACCAGTACACCGCTGCCACTGTCGTGGGGTCCACCCAGCACGCTGTCAACCCCGCAGGGTTCCGCCTCGAGGACGTCTCGTTCATGTTCTCCGGCATCGAGGTCCAGCACCTGCCGGGGAAGACCATGGCAGCAGATCAAATGGGGCTTACTAAGTAGATCGAGCAGTGGTCGAGCAGAACAGAGCTACAGCCCACAATGGCCCTAAGGGCCTTTTCGGAGATACTTCACATGAACATCGGCCTGCATGCTGTGGCGGTGAGCCTGGTCGCCATCCTCGCCCCTGCAGGAACGCTCAGCGGGCAGACTGTTCGGGGCACGGCGCGACTCGAGCCGATCGAGCGGCCCAGTCCTCCGACTCGTACGGCGCCCTCATTGCAGGCGTCCATCGGCCCCACCCACATTGAGTTCGACGTCAATCGGCCGCTGGCTCAGGCCAGGGGCGGGCTGGTACCCCTTACCGTCAAGTTTCTCGGCCCCGGCGACGTGGCGTCGGTGCAGGTTCCTGGGTCAGGGTCGTACCCGCTCGGGAGTCACTCGGGGAGCTTCGAGCAGACCATCCCCGATGCCGACATTCGCGCCCTCCTGAAGCGCGACGAAGCTGCCATTCTGTCGCGCTGCACGTCGACCCTCGACTACAACAAGGTCGAATCGATCAACACGGTGCACGATGCCCAGCTCCCCGTGACGGTCAATGGACCGGATGGCGCGGTGGTGGCGTCGACGACCGTCCCGTACCAACTCGGACTCACCTGTACCCGTGTGCCACCGCTCGCCGTTGCTATCGGCTATACCCGGATCGAATACAGCATCGCTCAGCCGCTCGCCAGCGCCAAGGGTGGGCTGGTTCCCCTCACGGTGAAGTTCAATGGCACGGGAAATGTCGCGTCGGTGCAAGTCCCCGGTTCATTGTCGTATCCGCTCGGCTGGCATTCCGGGAGCTTCGAGCAGACGGTCCCCCATGCAGATATTCGCGCCATCATGAGGCGGGACGAATCTGCGATCCTGGACCGGTGTAAGTCGACCCTGGACTACAACAAGGTCGATTCAATCAACACCGTGCACGATGCCAAGCTGCCGGTGACCGTCAATGCACCCGACGGCGCGGTCGTGGCGTCGATCACCCTGTCTTACCAGTTAGGGCTGACCTGCACGCGTTGATCACCAAGGTGAGGGTAGGGGCTGGAACACGTTAATTGAGGGCGACTCACCATGCCGACGATCAGACGAGCCATCATCAACACGACAACGCTGCTGGGGGTCATTGCCTCGACCCTCCATGCACAGCAGCTCACTCCCGGCAATCTCGCCGCTACCCCGGCCAATCCCACCACGGTTGTCCTGTCGTGGACCGCCGCAGGGAACGCCACCAGGTATTGGGTTCAGAGATCGATCGGCACCGCCAACTTCGCCAACCTGAGCACGCCAAAGATTACGGGGACGACGTACACCGACGCCGGAGCTCCCGCCGGAACCGCGCTTCGGTACCGGGTCATTGCCGGTTTCAGCAGCGGTCCGAAAACGTATAGCCCCAGCATCAACGTGACCACTCCGACAGCGAGCACCGCCACGGCACCACCAGCGCCTTCGGCATCGGCGGCACCGGCATCGGCGGGAGCGGCATCGGGGGGAGCAGCATCGGCGGCAGGGGCAGCGGCGGCACCGGCATCGGCGGCACCGGCATCGGCGGGAGCGGCATCGGCGGGAGGGGCATCGGCGGGAGCAGCATCGGCGGCAGGGGCAGCGGCGGGAGCGGCACCGGCATCGGCGGCGGGAGCGGCACCGGCATCGGCGGCAGGGGCATCGGTGGGAGCGGCATCGGCACCGGCATCGGCGGGAGCGGCACCGGCATCGGCGGCCCCGGCAGCGGCGGCAGGGGCATCGGCGGCACCGGCTGCTCCGCCAACCCAGGCCCCTGCAGTCGTTGCCACGCCCGCTCTGGTGCCCAGCGCGCCAGTCGTGGGCGCTCCGGTCCAGGTACTCAGGCCCCAACAGAAGGCAATGGGTACGGCAACGTTGGCTAAGACGCCGACAAAGCCTGCCGGTCCGCCGCCGGCGGGTCTGGCGGTGAACGGGACACCTGCCTCGGGCACGGTCACGTGGCAACCGGCCTCGGAAGCGGCAAGCTTCACCGTCACGCGCTGGCTTCAGACCAAGCCAGACTGCTGTCGCGTGAGCTCTCCTACCTTAACTACTCCGGTCTGGAGCGATACCACGTTGCAATGGGCGGGCACGTACGTCTACCGGGTGTACACCAACTATCCAGACGGCCGGGAAGGGTTTGCCGACGTGACCTTCACTCGACCCGAACCGAAGGATCCCGCGGGGTTCACCGCGACGCAAACCGGGGAAGGAGAAGTCGAGCTCGCCTGGCAGGCTGTTCCGGGCGTGACCACTTATTTCGTGGGCGGCCCCGGCGCGGGGCAAGAGGGGCTTAAGGTCAAAGGGACCAAGACTACGCTCACCGGGGTTCCCAATGGAGCGCAGCAGTGGACCGTCGCC
This sequence comes from Gemmatimonadales bacterium, assembly GCA_036559785.1. Taxonomy (GTDB): domain Bacteria; phylum Gemmatimonadota; class Gemmatimonadetes; order Gemmatimonadales; family GWC2-71-9; genus CAVVWJ01. The sequence goes on along the minus strand of DATBSM010000340.1, from coordinate 3,006 downwards.
AGCTGGTACGAGCCCGGTGGCCTGCTCGTCAACGGTCAGTTCTGGCCGAAAGCGTCCCTCAATGTGATGGCTCGAACCGGTAGGTATCGCGTGATGGTGACCGGGCTCCGGTCGGAACACGCAACGGTGGATGACTGGTGGTCGAAAGATGGCAAGTGGGACGAAGTGTACGTCTCGGCATTTGTGCAGACGTTCAATCGACCTTCCGGCCAGCTGTTGGCCTCCGCCACCATCAAGAGCCCTATCCATGGCGACATCAACGGCTTTCCCCCGGGAGCACGGGTACGAGCCGGCACTGCCTCGGACCTGGGAGGCATCGTGACAGCCGATAATGTGTCGCCGATTCTGGGACAGCCCGCGCCGGGAGCCGCCGGATACCCTCAGCTGGTGCTGTGGGAGGGAACACTGACGTCCGACCGAGAGGTCGTTGTCCTCCACCCGGTCCTGTGGGAAGCGGATATAGGTAGCGCGAACACCACGGCATACAATGGCTGGCGGCAGTACTTCGAGGGCAATCCCAGTCGTGAATGGTCGATACCGAGCGTGCAGGCGCCGGATCTAGAGGCATCCACCTGGTTTCAGGAAGGCGGTGTGGTCCGTCTCTCGGGAGCAGTTGATCGTCTCGCTCTCCTCGAACGTAATGAGCTGGATCGCCCCATCGGCCTGCAGCGTTATACCGGGAGCCTGTGTGTGGGGTATTGCGGGGTGTGGCTCGACCAGATGCTGGTGTTGACTCGCGAGCGAATAGAGCGGGCACTCACCGGTTCCTACTCAGCGGGCGATAGAGGGGTCATAGAGCTCCATCTCACGGATTACACCCAGGTTCCAGGCGGCGCTCGCCTGACCTGGGGGGACCTCCAGGGTGATTACACCATGATCCTGCGGGTCGAGCGCATTCCATGAACCGCTACCCCCACTCTGAGAATCTCATGAAAATCGTTCTGTGGTCGGTCATCGCAGCACTTGGCCTGACTGCTCCGACCGCCCTCGCTGCCCAAGAGAAGCTTGTGGCCCGGGGTGGCAGTGCCAGCATTACCATGACCATCGAGGGCACCAGGCAGGGAGTGTTCGCGGCCGCGAAGGGGGGAAACATTGCCGGACTTCGATTTGGTTACGGCCTCAAGTCTCCCCGGGACGCGGCCAGCGGGCAGGCCACCGGCAGGCGCCAACATGGGCCGGTCGTCGTCACCAAACAGGTGGGCACCGGATCCCCGCAGATCTTCCAGGCGTTGACCACCAACGAAGTGCTGAAATCAGTCGTGGTTGTGCTGCCCGGTGAGGGGGGGAGTAGCTACACGGTCAAGCTCAGCAACGCCCGCGTCAGCGAGATCAAGCAGTACACCGAGGTGATCAACGGTCTGGCGGTGGTTCTGGAAGAGGTGAGCTTCACCTTCCAGAGGATCGAAGTGGAGGATCCGGCAACCAAGACGATGGCGGTGGACGATTGGATGGCAGGTAGCTGAGCTAACGCCTACAGGGCCAGGCCGAGCTGGACCCCGACCTTCGCCACGACCAGAATCGGCGCCAGCGGTCTGTCCTGATCGGCGACATGGAGCGCGCCCCGGAAGCGGACCCGGCGGAGCGCCAGCGCCACGGTGGCGCGGGCCTCCGCCGCCGTATTACAGTGCTGGCTTAGATGCGCCAGAACGACGGCCAGCAGTCCCGGATGATGCAGCTCAACCAGCAGCTCGGCTGCGGCCCGGTTCGATAGGTGCCCGGCTGATCCTGCAATCCTGCGTTGCACGACGGGAGGGTACTCGCTGGTACGCAGCTGCACCTCGTCGTGGTTGGCCTCGAGAACAATGGCGCCGAGGTTGCGAAGCAGGTAGCGCACCGCAGTGGTCGGCCGACCCAGGTCATAGGCCACACCGACGCTGGCTCCCCCCGAGCCGCGAACCACGATCGCGAGCGGCTCGGCGGCATCATGGCTCGTCGGGCAGGCCTCGATGGTGAAGGGGCCCAGCTCCAAGCGGGCGCAAAGCCCGAGCGGCCGGTGCTCGGTATCCTCCATAGTGGTCGCCAGACGTCTCCAGGTGCCCGGTGCCGTCAGCACCGGCACTTGCAGCCGGCGAGCCAACCGGGAGGCGCCGCACGCATGGTCGCCGTGCTCGTGGGTGAGCACGATGCCAGCCACCTGAGCGATATCGAGCCCCGCGGCCTCGGCCCTCCGTTCGACCTCGCGGGCGCTGAACCCGGCGTCGATCAGGAGCGCCATCCCTTCCGATTCCACCGCGCAGCAATTTCCCCTGGAGCCCGAGCCGAGCACGTAGAGCGTGATCACCGCCGCGCGCTCCGCTGGATGGTGCGCCGCAGCGATTCGCGCCGCTCGGCCGAGAACGCCACATTCCGCCGGGTGAGCACCCGCTCGGCCACACGCAGGAATCCGTCCTCGGTCATTCGCTCGTCTCCGGTGCTACCCCAGGCAAAAGGCGGAACGTACTTCGGCGGGGTCGGTGTCCCGAACACGTTGGCGCCGGCCGACACCACCGTCCCCGTGGCCAGCATGGTCCCGATGGCGGTCTTGGCGTGATCGCCGAAGAGAGTGCCGACATTGATCCGGCCGGTCTCGATCCGCTCGCCCTCTACCTCCAGGCGAACCGGCCCATAGGTGTTCTTCAGGTTCGACGTGGTAGTACCGGCGCCCAGATTGACCCAGTGGCCCACGACACTATGGCCGACGAAGCCGTCATGGCTCTTGTTCGCAAATCCATGGAACAGGCTGGCCGCAATCTCGCCGTGTACCCGGCACTCGGGCCCGAACACCGAGCCGCGAACGAATCCACCCAGCACGCGGGTACCCGGTCCCACGTAGGTCGGCCCCTCGAGACGGGTGCCGTTCCTGACCTCCGCCCCCTGATCGACCACGACCGCTCCGTGGCGCAGGTCGAACACCACCCCGGGCTCGACCCTCGCGCCCAGGCAAACGAGCTGAGTGGGGTCGCCCAGGACCAGGCTTCCTTCTGGAACTCCATCGCTCGGAGTCACCAGAAACTCTGTGCAGTCCAC
>DATBSM010000339.1:0-3134 GCA_036559785.1 Gemmatimonadales bacterium | reverse complement strand
TTGGCCGAGCCGGCCATGACCGGCGGCGCGTCCTGGGTTTCTGGCATTACGGCTGTTACCGATTGGTGGGGGATAGGATGCCACGAACATCCGATCGCCACACACTGTAAGCCGGTTGGCCTGGATTGTCCACTGTCGCGGTTCGCGGCAGTGTCGGGACAGGTGGGCGGGCGGACAGGTGGACAGGTGGACAGGCGGTAAGGCGGTAAGGCGGTAAGGTGGTAAGGTGGTAAGGATGGAGAGTGGTAGGACTCGAATCAACCCTGAGAACAGAATTACACAGGTTCTCCTTTTCCTTCACAGCTGCGATCCGACTAATCGCCGTACCGCCGTACCGCCGTACCGCCTTCCCGCCTACTTTCCAGCATGACCAACACTTTCGGAGCCCGATCCACCCTGAAGGTTGGCGGGCGGACCTTCGAGATCTTCCGGCTGGACGCGCTGACGAAGGCCGGCATCGACGTACGACGTCTGCCTTACTCGTTACGAATCCTCCTCGAGAACCTGCTGCGGACCGAGGACGGCGTCATCGTTACCGCTGAGGACATCGAGGCGCTGGCACGATGGACTCCCGATAGTGGTCTGGCTCGCGAGATCGCCTTTACTCCTGCCCGCGTCCTGCTGCAGGACTTCACCGGGGTGCCGGCGGTGGTGGACCTCGCCGCGATGCGGGATGCCATGGCGGACCTCGGTGGCGATCCCAGCCGGATCAATCCGCTCCAGCCGGTGGAGCTGGTGGTGGACCACTCGGTCCAGGTGGATGCCTTCGGCACGCCGCAGGCCTTCGCGACCAACGTGGAGCTCGACTATCAGCGCAACCGCGAGCGCTATCAGTTCCTCCGCTGGGGGCAACGGGCGTTCGAGAACTTCCGAGTCGTTCCGCCCAACACCGGCATCGTTCATCAGGTGAATCTGGAGTACCTGGCCCGGGTGGTATTCACCTCGGACGAAAACCCGCATGCGGCCGCCGGCCCGTTCCCCCAGGCCTACCCCGATACGCTGGTGGGCACCGACTCCCACACTCCGATGATCAATGGCCTGGGTGTGCTCGGCTGGGGCGTCGGTGGAATCGAAGCCGAAGCCGCTATGCTGGGCCAGCCCGTCTCCATGCTCATACCGGAGGTCATCGGCTTCCGCCTGCAGGGCAGGCTGCCGGAGGGCGCCACGGCCACCGACCTGGTCCTGACCGTCACCGAGCTGCTTCGCCGCAAGGGCGTCGTCGGCAAGTTCGTGGAGTTCTTCGGCCCCGGCCTCAGCAGCCTGGCGCTGGCCGACCGCGCTACCATCGGCAACATGTCGCCCGAGTACGGTGCCACCTGCGCCATCTTCCCGGTGGACGAGGTCACCCTGCAGTATCTCCGGTTCACGGGACGGCCCGAGGAGCGGGTCGCCCTGGTCGAAGCGTACATGAAAGAGCAGGGACTCTTTCACTCCGCTGCCTCACCGGAGCCGGTATTTACCGACACCCTGACGCTTGATCTCTCCACCGTGGAGCCCAGTATCGCGGGTCCTCGCCGTCCCCAGGACCGGATCCGACTCTCGGATGCGCAGCGCGCATTCCGGGACGCGCTGCCCGGTTTGCTGCCTACCGGCAGTCCGCCTCCGGGGAAGGACGGGGCCAAGGGCCCGGCTCAGGGGCCGGCCGCAGTCGGGGTCTGGGGCGAAGGGTCTTCGCAGTCTCCCGCCGCGCACGCGGTCATGCTGGAGGATGCCACCGAGGTCCTGAATCATGGCTCGGTGGTGATCGCGGCGATTACCAGCTGCACCAACACATCCAACCCGTCGGTGATGCTTGCCGCCGGTCTCCTGGCCAGGAAGGCGGTAGAACGCGGACTGGAGACAAAGCCCTGGGTCAAGACTTCGCTGGCTCCGGGGTCCAAGGTGGTCTCCGACTACTATGACCGGGCCGGCCTCACGCCATATCTCGATCAGCTCGGCTTCAACGTCGTGGGCTATGGCTGCACGACCTGCATCGGCAACTCGGGGCCCTTGCCCATGGAGATCTCCGATGCCATCCAGCGCCACAACCTGGTCGCCTGCTCGGTTCTCTCGGGCAACCGTAACTTCGAGGGGCGGATCAACTCGGACGTGCGGGCCAACTATCTGATGTCGCCCCCGCTGGTAGTAGCGTTCGCTCTGGCGGGACGAATCGACATTGACATGCTCCACGAGCCCTTGGGACACGACAAGAAGGGGAAGCCGGTCTACCTGCGAGACATCTGGCCCAGCTCCGCCGAGGTAGAGAAGACGCTCATGTCCGCCATCCAGTCCGACATGTACCGCCGGAGCTACGCGGCGGTATTCGAGGGCGATGAACGCTGGAGCGCGCTGGAGATACCAGAAGGAAGCCGCTTCGAGTGGTCGCCCAGCTCCACCTACGTGCGGCGCCCGCCCTATTTCGAGGGGATGTCCAGGGAGACTCCGAAAGGAGTGGCGGAGATCCGGGGGGCCCGTGTCATCGCAGTGCTGGGCGACAGTGTGACGACCGACCACATCTCCCCAGCGGGCAGCATCAAGAAGGACTCGCCCGCCGGGAAGTACCTGACGGGGGAGGGTGTCGCGCTGGCTGACTTCAACTCTTACGGCTCCCGGCGCGGCAATCATGAGGTGCTGGTGCGAGGCACCTTCGCCAACACCCGGATTCGGAACCGCCTGGCGCCGAATACCGAGGGAGGGGTCACCACTTACCTCCCGAGCGGCGAGGTCATGCCGATCTATGATGCCGCGATGCGCTATCAGGCCGACGGCACGCCGCTGCTGGTGCTCGCGGGCAAGGAGTATGGATCGGGGTCGAGCCGTGACTGGGCGGCCAAGGGGCCGGCGCTGCAGGGGATCCGCGCGGTCATCGCCGAGAGCTACGAGCGGATCCATCGCTCGAATCTGGTAGGAATGGGCATTCTGCCGCTGCAGTTTGCGTCGGGGGAATCGGCCGAGACGCTGGGGCTGACCGGACGTGAGGTCTTCGACCTCGATGGCCTGGCCGACGCGATCGCGACGAGATTCGGGGGAGGCCGCACCCTCCGTGTGCGGGCGCGGAAGGAGGACGGGGCATCGGTCGCCTTTAGCGTCACCATCCGGATCGATACCCCACAGGAAGTGCTCTACTATCAGCACGGCGGGATCCTCCCGTACGT
>DATBSM010000338.1:0-11855 GCA_036559785.1 Gemmatimonadales bacterium | reverse complement strand
CATCGCGATCCTTCCCGTGCTCGCCCTCACGCTGCCGAGCCCACCCACGATGGGCCCGGTCATCTTCGGGTCCTTCGCTCTTCTGTACAGTCAGATGGTACTACCCACGCCGTCGGGCGCGGGCGTCGTAGAGCTTGGCTTTCTCGGCGGTGCCGCGGGACCGCTGGGCGAGGGGCAGGGATGGATTCTTCTCGCCTGGCGATTCTATACCAATGGGGTGGGGGTGCTGGTTGGGGTATGGCTCGCGCTCAGCATCTATGGTTGGCCGGTGCTCCGCAGGGTCCTGCGCGGGAAAGCGGTGCCACTCACGGAGCAGCCGGACGCGTAGCCGCGGTTGGTGGCGGCGCAATCGCCACCAATAGGACGGTTCGTTCCAGTGCCTGAGCCACGCCGTGGGGCAGATCCGCCGGGGCCCACACCACCGTTCCCGGTCCGACTTCCCGGGTTTCCTCTCCGACGGTCATCCTCGCCTTTCCCGTCACGACCAGATAAAATTTGTCCGCTCCGGCGTGCACATGAACCTTTTGCGACTGTCCGGGCTCGAAACAGTTCAGGCCCACGAACAGGTGCTGACTTCGAAAGAGATCGGCCTTGGTTGGCTTCTCCGCCTCGAAACTCGCCGCCGAGTGAATCGATTGAAAATGTTCGGTCACTTGAGGCTTTTCTCCTTCTGCAAGCTGGAAGCCAGGCCATGACTAAGACTCGCATCGAACGCGACCCGTTGGGCGAGAAGGCTGTTCCCGCCACCGCCCTGTACGGGATCCAGACCCTGCGCGCGGCCGAGAACTTCCCGATCTCCGGGCTGCGCCCGCTTCCCGCGTTCGTCGACGCCGTGGTATGGATCAAGCGCTCGGCGGCCCTGGTCCACAAACAGACCGGCCGACTCGAGCCTCGCCTGGCCGACGCCATCGTGCAGGCGGCCGACGAGATCCTGGGCGGCCAGCATCGGGACCAGTTCATCGTGGATGTGTATCAGGCGGGTGCGGGCACCAGCCACAACATGAACTGTAATGAGGTGCTCGCCAACCGTGCGAACGAGATCCTCGGCTCCGCTCGAGGCACGTACCAGCCGGTGCACCCCAACGATCACGTTAACATGGCGCAGAGCACCAATGACGTGATTCCTACCGCCATGCGGCTGGCCGCCCTGGCCACATTGCCCCAAACGCTGAGCGCGCTCGACCGGCTCGCGGCATCGCTGCTGGCCAAGGGCGTTCAGTTCGATGCCATCGTGAAATCGGGGCGAACCCACCTTCAGGATGCCACGCCGATCCGGCTGGGTCAGGAGTTCACCGCCTACGGGCATACGGTCGAGCGCCATAGAAAGAAGATCGCCGAAGCCGCCCAATGGGTGAGGGAGATGAACATCGGTGGAACCGCGGTCGGGACCGGGATCAATGCCGAGCCCGAGTACCCGGAGCTGATGGTGCGTCACCTCCAGCAGATCAGCGGACTGGAGCTCAGGGTCGGGCTGGACCGGGTACAGCTGATGCAGTCAATGGGCGACATCGCCACCATCAGCGGCGCGTTGCGGGCCTACGTCCTGGATCTAAACAAGGTCGCCAACGACATTCGACTGCTTGCCTCTGGGCCGCGGACCGGACTGGCTGAGATCCTGCTTCCGCCGGTGCAGCCCGGCTCCAGCATCATGCCGGGCAAGGTGAACCCGTCGATTGCGGAGATGGTGAACCAGGTCTGCTATCAGGCTCTCGGCCTGGATACCACGGTTGCCCTGGCCGCCGAAGCGGGGCAGCTGGAGCTCAACGTCATGATGCCGGTCATGGCTCATAACATCGTCTTCATGCTCATCATAGTGGGCAACGCCAGCGCCGTGTTTGCCGAACGGTGCGTCGACGGTATTGAAGCCGATGAGGCCCAGTGCGGCTACTGGCTGGAGCGGAGCCCCGCGCTCGTCACCGCGCTGGCACCCAGGATCGGCTACGCTGAGGCGGCCAAGCTGGCGAAGGAGGCGGTTGCCAGCGGGCTCACGGTTCGAGAGCTGGTCGTAAAGAAGGGGCTTCTAAAGGGGAAAGAGCTCGACGAGGTGCTGAATCTGCGCGCCATGACCGAGCCGGGGGTGCCCGGGGAGAAGGAGCATCCTCCGCTCAAGCGCTCCGGTCGCTAGCCCGGCGGAGCGGCATTACTCCGGAAGTACTTTCATCGGCCTCTTGACCGACCGCGAGCTCCACAACGCGAAAGGGCGGCCGGTTGGGGAAGCTGTGCTGCAATAGCACCATGGAGACGTTGTAGACCGGCACATCCCCCCTGGTCCGCCCCTCGAGCGATCCGTGATGGGCATGACCGTGGAAGACCACATCCACGGGATAGCGAGTGAGCGGTTCCTCCAGCCGGCTCGAGCCCAGATAGGGGTAGATCTCCAGGGGCTCGCCCTGCACGGTGGCGACAATGGGTGAGTAGTGCAGCAGAGCCACCCGCCGATTGGTTCGCAGCTGGCCCAGCGCGGTCTCCAGTTTGAGCGCCTCGTCCAGTGCTTCCCGTACGAACTGCTTGATCAGCGTCTCGCCCCAGGGGCCAAGCGCCCTCCGTCCGAACCCGCCAGCAAACCCTTTGATCCCAGCGAACCCGATGCCAAGCACTTCGTGGGCCTCACCGTCGAGGACGTGAACGCCGGCGTCACAGAGGATCCGGGCGACCTCGCGCTCCTTGCCCGACTCGTAATCATGGTTGCCCAGGACCGCCACGATCGGCACCGGGATCGCCCCGAGCGCCTTGGCCATGAGCCGGGCCTCGTCCGGGTCACCCCGGTCAGTGAGGTCGCCGCAGAGCACCAACACATCGGCGTGCTCGGCCACCTGGCCGAACAGGTGCTGGAGCGGGGCATCGTATCCCTTGCCCCCAAGATGAATGTCGCCAACCGCGGCGATGCGTACCCTGCCAGATGCTTTCGTCGTCATTGGCACCCAATTCACGAAGACATGGGCCCTTACGCGGTGACCTGCGCCACACCCTCAAGGCACGGGGAAGAATATCATACGTAACACCCTCGGGAGGCCGGTATGGCTCTGGCGCCGACACAGTCGCTTGTTGAGACTCCCTCCCGGATGTTCTATCGAGAGGCAATGGAGGTCTTGAACCGTGCCGGCGTCCCATTCCTGGTCGGCGGGGCCTTTGCGTTCATCCATCAGGCTGGAATCGACAAGTCCACCAAGGATCTCGACCTCTTCGCCCGTCCGCGCGATGTCCAGCGCCTGCTGGAGGCCTGTGCGACTGCCGGCTACGAGACCGAGCTGGTGTTCTCCCACTGGCTTGCCAAGATTCGCTCGCCCGAAGGGTTCATCGACGTCATCTTCAGCTCCGGCAATGGCGTCGCGACGGTAGACGACTGGTGGTTCGAGCACGCCACCGCGGGCATCGTACTTGGCGTTCCGGTGAAGATTGCGCCGCCGGAGGAGACGCTCTGGTCCAAGGCGTTCGTCATGGAGCGGGAGCGCTATGACGGCGCCGACGTGGTACACCTGATCCTGGCCCACGGCGAGCGGCTGGACTGGAAACGGCTCCTGGCCCGGTTCGGGCCGCACTGGCGGGTGCTCCTGGCCCACCTCATCCTCTTTGGCTTCATCTTCCCGTCGGAGCGGTCGAAGGTTCCCGGCTGGGTCATGGGAGAGCTGCTCCAGCGGGCGGAGGCGGAGCAGGCGGAGCCGAACGCCCCGGATCCGGTCTGCTATGGCACCCTCCTCTCCTGGTCCCAGTACCTGGGCGATGTCCTGGGCGGGTCGTACCGGGACGCCCGGATTCGTCCGTTCGGGGCGCTAAGCGCCGAAGAGGTGGCCCGGTGGACGGCGGCGGACAAGAGCTGATTGATTCCCGCCCAGCGTCGCCCCATATTCCCACCATGCGGGTCACTACCTGGACTGAATACAGCCTGATCATCTCGCTCCATCTCGCCAAACGGGGCCGGAGGGGCATCGGTCCGGTTGCTGCGCGCGAGCTTGCCGATCTCGAGCGCCTGCCGGCTGACTATGTCGAACAAATCCTCCTGCGGCTTCGCCGCGCCGGATTGGTTCAGAGCGTGCGCGGTGCCAAGGGCGGCTATTATCTCGCCAAGGAGCCGGATGCCATATCGGTTCGCGACGTCATGGCCGCCTCAGAGCACCAGACCTTCGAGATCAACTGCGAGACTCACCCGGTGGATGCCGATCGATGTAGCCCCGGGCACACCTGCAGCATCCGCCCGGTATGGCACGCCCTCCAGCAGCGAGTTGATCAGCTGCTGGCCGGCATTTCACTCGCCGACCTGATGAAGCAGGAGTCTGAGGTTCAGGAGCTGGTTGGGATATCGTCGGCGAGTTAGCTCACGTGGTATTGGCGAGCCCCCCCGACCCGGCCGGTCGGGGTTTTTGTTTTTGGAGGTATGTGGATGACGGTGGCACCGGGGAGTGGAACGTTTCAGGAGCCCGACCTCTGGCGCGCAGTGGGGAATACCCCCCTGCTCCGGGTGGAGCTTGGGTCTGGGCGCCGTCTTTACCTGAAAGCCGAGTGGCTCAATCCCGGTGGCAGCGTGAAGGACCGTGCCGCGCGCGCCATCCTGCGTGATGGGCTCTGCCGCGGCGAGCTGCCCGGTAAGCGCCTGCTCGATGCCTCCAGCGGAAACACCGGGATCGCCTACGCGATGCTGGCTGCTGCCGCGGGTATCCAGGTCACCATCTGCCTGCCGGGCAATGCGAGTCCGGAGCGGCGCGCCCTGCTCGAGATTTACGGAGCCGAGGTGATTCTGACCGACCGGCTGGAGGGCACCGATGGGGCCGCTGAACGGGCCCGTGAGCTCGTGGCGGAGTTCCCCGATCGCTACTTCTACGCCGACCAGTACAGCAATCCGGCCAACCCGCGCGCGCACCGTGAGACCACGGGACCCGAGATCTGGGCCCAGACCGACGGACGCATCACGCATTTTGTGGCCGCCATGGGAACAACAGGAACCATGATGGGAACCGGCAGGTTTCTGAAGGAGAAGAAGGCGGGTGTCCGCCTGATAGGTGTCCAGCCCGACTCCCCGCTCCACGGACTGGAAGGCCTCAAGCATCTGACCACCACAACGCACCTCCCGGCGCTCTATGATCCAGCGGTGCCGGATACCGTGGTCGAAGTGATGACCGAGACCGCCGACCGCACCGCCCGGGACCTGGCTCGTAACACGGGATACCTGGTGGGCTGGTCGGCCGGGGCGGCAGTGGCGGCCGCATTGGACATCGTCCGCGAGACGCCGGATTCCCATGTGGTCGTGATTGGCTGCGACACCGGCAGCCGCTATTTGAGCGAGCCGCACCGCTGGACGGGTGCGTGACGCTGCGTCTGAGCGCGGGCCTGGTCAACGAAATTCGTCGAGCCAGTGAGCGGGCCTACCCTAATGAGTGCTGCGGCGTGTTGGCCGGACACCCTGGCGAGGTCAAGGAAGTGGTGAAGTTGGTGCCGGTAACCAACCGGCGGACCGACGACCCTCACCGGTATCTGATCGCGCCGGACGATCTGCGGCAGGTCGAGGTGGGGCTCCGTTCATCTGGCCTTGAGGTGCTCGGCTGTTATCACTCACATCCCGACCACCCTGCTGCGCCTTCAGCTTTCGACACCGACCAGGCGTGGCCGTGGTATAGCTACATCATCGTACGGGTAGATCGTGGAGAAGCCGCCGAGCTGACCAGCTGGGTGCTGAACGATGACCGCTCGGCGATGAGTCCGGAGCCGGTCGACGTCCTGAGCGAGGTATGATATGGCCGTAACAGTCTCCATCCCCACGCCCTTGCGCCCGTTCACCAGCGGCCGCGACTCCATCGAGCTCGCCGGCGACACCGTCGGGCAGGTCCTCGATGGGCTGATGGCCGCTCACACCGGTCTCAAGCGGCATCTCCTCCAGGACGACGGGCGGCTGCGCAACTTTGTGAGCCTCTATTTGAACGAGACGGACATCCGGCATCTGGCCTCGACCGCCACACCGGTCCGCTCGGGTGATGTGCTGACCATTGTCCCCAGCATAGCGGGCGGGTCGCCGGCTACGGCCGACACCAAGGCCTCTCTCTCCCATGCCGAGATGTTGCGCTACTCCCGGCACCTGCTTCTACCGGAGGTGGGTGTGTCCGGGCAGCGGAAGCTCAAGGCGGCCCGGGTGCTGACGGTCGGCGCGGGCGGACTCGGCTCTCCGCTGTCCCTGTATCTCGCTGCGGCCGGAGTGGGGACCATCGGGATCGTGGACTTCGATGTGGTCGACCTCACCAATCTTCAGCGGCAGATCGTGCACGGCACTTCCACGCTGGGCCGGTCCAAGCTCGACTCGGCCGAGGAGCGGCTCACCGACCTCAACCCCAACGTCCGGATCGAGCGGCACGAAACCCGGCTGACCTCCCAGAATGCGCTGGAGATCCTGGGGGAATACGACATCGTCGTGGATGGGACCGACAACTTTCCCACCCGCTACCTGGTGAACGATGCCTGCGTGCTGCTGGGTAAGCCCAACGTCTACGGGAGCATCTTCCGCTTCGAAGGCCAGGCCTCGCTCTTCTACGCGGTAAAGGGACCTTGTTATCGCTGTCTGTACTCGGAGCCACCCCCTCCGGGCCTGGTGCCCAGCTGCGCCGAAGGCGGAGTCCTCGGTGTGCTGCCGGGCATCATCGGCAGCATTCAAGCACTGGAGACGATCAAGTGGATTATCGGAGCGGGGAACTCATTGTTGGGCCGGCTGGTGCTGTTCGACGCCCTGAAGCTTCGTTTTCGGGAGTTGGAGCTCCGCAAGGATCCGGCCTGTCCCATCTGCGGGACCAACCCATCGATCCATGAGCTGATCGATTACGAAGCCTTCTGCGGCATCGGCGCTGAGCCGGCCTATGACGGCCCTGAGATCACCGGCGAGGAGCTGCGGCAGGAGATGAAGGCAAAGCCCGGTGACCTTGTCCTCATTGATGTGCGCGAGCCTCACGAATGGGACATCGTCCACATCGAGGGAGCCCGGCTGATCCCGCTGAATCAGCTCCCCGAGCGGCTCGCCGAGCTCGACGGACACGCCGAAATCGTCACCCACTGCCACCATGGGGCCCGATCGATGAAGGCGCTGGAGATCCTCAAAGGTGCGGGGTTTGGAAAGGTCAGGAGCCTGGCGGGCGGGATCGACGCGTGGGCCGAGCGGGTCGAGCCGGGGCTGCCTCGATATTAGGACGGGAAGGACGGGAAAGGCGGGAAAGTGGAAACATAGAGCCCTCCAGTCAGCGCCGGAGGGCTCCACGTTTCGTTATCTTTCCCGCCCTTCCCGTCATTCCCGTCCTTCCCGTATGCCGAAGGCGGGACTCGAACCCGCACGGGCTTGCGCCCACTGCGCCCTGAACGCAGCGCGTCTACCAGTTCCACCACTTCGGCGAAGGGCGCAAAATGTAGCGGCCCAAGCGAGTAGGGTCAACCCGAACCGTTGACCCGCCCGAAGTGGTGGCCTATCCTTTGCTTAGGAAGCCCGAGTGAATCGCGAGCTCACCCCTCCCGCCGAGCGGAAGCAGTCGGTCGCCCGCAACCCCAAGGCGACGCACGACTACCACATCCTGGAGACCTGGGAGACTGGTATCGTGCTGACCGGCACGGAGGTCAAGTCCCTGAGAAATGGCAAGGCCTCCATCAAGGAGGCCTATGCCAGGGTGAAGAACGGGGAAGTCTTTCTCGAAGGAATGAACATCACGCCATACGAGCAAGGCAACCGCTACAACCACGATCCCGTGCGCGCCCGGAAGCTTCTGCTGCATCGCCGAGAGATCGAGAAGATGATCGGTGCGGTCGAGCAGCGTGGTCTCACTCTGGTTCCGCTGGAGCTCTACTTCAAGAAGGGCCGGGCCAAGGTCGCCCTGGCGCTGGGTAAGGGAAAGAAGCAGCACGACAAGCGCGAAACGCTCAAGCGCAAAGCGGTAGAACGAGAAGTGGCACGGGCCGTGTCCGTTCGAGGGCGGCGGTGATCCGGGAACTGGCCATCCTGGCGGTGTTAGCCGGCCACGGGTTGGACTCTGCTCCCGCCGTGGTGACCGTCACCGGAGTGAATGGCGAGACCCGGATTCCCGTGCGGTCCGACGCCACCGGGGCGCCGGTGGTGGCAGCTCCGGGCCTCATGTCCGCGCTCGCTGGTTCGGCTCAGGTCACCGACGGCTGGGCCGAAGTCACGCTGGGGACCCAATCGTTCCGCTTCCTGGTGGGCGCCCCGCTTTACCTCTTTAACAACCAGCTCCAGCCGCTCGCTGCAGCCGTCTCCGTCTCCCATGACACGCTGTTCCTGCCGTTTCAGTTTGTCGCCGAGGTCCTGCCTTCCTACCTGGGCGATCGCTATCGCTACGATCGGCGGAGAGCTCGCTTGATCGACTCCGGCGCCTCGGGCCGTGCGCCGGTCGCTCGCGCCCCAGCACCAGCCAGAGAGATCAGCCGTCTACCCAACGGACTGCGGCCAGGCCATACGATCACCATCGATCCTGGCCACGGCGGTGTGGATCCGGGGAACCCCGGCGTCTTCTTTCCTCGGGGTACGCGGGAGAAGGAAGTCACCCTCGCGGTGGGGTTGCTCCTGCGTGACGAGCTCAAGGGCCAGGGTGTGGGCGTCCAGATGACCCGGACCTCCGATACCCTCATCGCCCTCGGCGATCGCGGCGCGTTCTGCACTGAGGCCTGTGATCTTTTTGTGAGCATTCATGTGAATTCGCTCGCCCGCCGGCGCGGCTACACCGACATCCGTGGCTTCGAGACCTACTTCCTCGCCGAGGCGAAGACCGAGGATGCCGCTCGCGTGGCAAAAATGGAAAACGAAGCGGTGCGCTTCGAGGGCGGCGGTGCCCCCGCCGACCGGGGAGTGGGCATCGACTTCATTCTCAAGGATTTGCAGCTCAACGAACATCTGCGCGAGTCGGCCCGTGCCGCCGAGCTAGTGCAGCGCACGCTCGGGACCGTTCACACCGGCGAGAGCCGGGGTGTCAAACAGGCCGGGTTCATGGTGCTCACCACCGCGCGCCGGCCCGCGATTCTGGTCGAGCTGGGATACAGCACCAACCCCCAGGATGGTCAGTTTCTGACCACCAGGTCCAGTCAGAAGGCCATGGCGGCGGCCCTGGCCGACGCCATTGTTGCCTACCTGCTCGAGTACGAGCGCAAGACCAGTCAGACGGACTCGGGGGTGCGGCAATGATGGGTAATCGCCTGACCCTTCCGATGCTGCTCCAGGCCGGGCTCGCGACAAGTCTGCTAGGCGGGTGCGTGTACTACAACGGGATGTACAACGCGAACCGGCTGGCCAACTCTGCCCGGAAGGCGGAGCGAGAAGGTCGCACCTTCGAGGCCAACAATTTGTGGGGTCAGGTGGCTACGAAAGCCGAGTCGGTCGTCGTGCGTCATCCCAAAAGCAAGTACGCCGAAGAGGCCGCGATTCTCAGAGGACTCGCCTTCGCGCGTATGGGTCAGTGCGAGGCGGCGCTCGGGCCAATGGGCCGGGTGGCCCTGGCTTCAGTCGGCACCGATCTGAGGGAGGATGCCCTGCTTGCCACCGGCCGGTGCCAGGTATCCATGGGGAACATTTCGGCCGCCGATGCGGCGTTTGCCCAGGTCACGGACAGCAAGAACTCCTGGCGGCGTCGTGAAGCACGGTTTCTGCGGGCCCAGACTCTTCGCTACGCGGGGCGATATCGGGAGGCGTTGACCATCCTGGAGGAGGTGCGGGAGCCTCGCGCGGTGCCGGAGCGTCTCCTCTCGCTCGCGGGCGATGGGCGGGTTTCAGAAGCGATGGCTCTGGCAGACTCATTGGTGGCTCGAAGTGATACCACCCAACCCTGGGACTCGCTACTGGTGAGCCTCGGGCGGCAGGACCCGTCCAGTGCCTCGAGCCTGGTTGATCGGGTTAGCAGGCTGCCGAACCGGCCGGCCCAGACGCGCGCTCGCTGGATGTTCGACGATGGCCTCAGATTAGTCGGTTCCGACACGGCCCGGGCCCGGGCGCGGTTTCGGGAGGCGGTCGAGATTGGAGGGTCGGGCGATGCGGCCGGCAGGGCGAGCCTTGAGCTGCTCCGGCTCGATCTGCGTCAGGTGCGCCATCCCCAGGGACTCTCTCCCCTGATCCAGTCCCTCCGCGCCAACGCCGGGAACCATCAGAGTGTCGCGAACGAGCTGATCCGCCTCGGCAACGTGGCGACCGGTGTCCTCACGGCGACCGCCTCGGTGACGCCCGGCTCTCCGCAGGGAGATCTCCGACTCTTTCTCGCGGCCGAGGCGGCCCGTGACACCCTGGTTGCGCCGCAGTTGGCGGCCGGACTCTTTAAACGAATTCCTCAGGAGTGGCCGGAGTCGCCCTACGCGCCGAAGGCGGCGCTGGCGGCTCAGCGGCTGAACCCTGAGTGGGCGGACTCCGCCAGAGTCCTGCTCGAGGCCCGTTACTCCGAGAGCCCCTACCTGGCCATGATTCGGGGCGATGTAGGATCCGCCTACCGGCAGCTGGAGGACTCGCTCGGGGCCTTTGCTGCCGCGCAAGCCCCGGCTGCCGCGCAAGCCCCGGCCGCCGCGCGCGGGCCGGGAGTCCGCCCCGCGCCACCAGCCCCTCAGATGCGGGCCGGGCCCGACGACGACAGACCCGCACCCCGGCAGCCGCAGCCACGGCCGCCACCGAACAACCCGGCTCTACAGTAGTGGGCGCCCGCGATCTCTCCCGCGAACTGTTCGGACAGCGGTTTCAAAATCCCGTTCTCCTGGCTGCCGGCACCGCTGGTTTCGGCAAGGAGCTGGACGGAGTCCTCGATCTGGATCGTCTCGGTGGGTTCGTCACCAAGGCGGTGTCGCGAGAGCCGCGTGAGGGCAATCCGGCCCCTCGGGTGGCCGAGTTCTCAGGCGGTATGCTCAACTCGGTGGGGCTGGCCAATCCAGGAGTTGCGCGGGTGCGGGGGCATTACCTCCCGTGGGTCGCCTCGCGCCTGCGCCGGGCCCGCATACTGGTGAATGTTGTTGGTTTCACCGTCGAGGAGTACGGCGACGTCGTGGGCGAGCTGGATGGGAGCGCGGGGATCACCGCCTTCGAGCTCAACCTGTCCTGCCCCAACACCCGGGCCGGCGGAATTGAGTTCGGTGCCGACGCCGCGTGCGTCCAGCGCATCGTGTCGCTGTGCCGAAGCCGGACCAGATTGCCGCTGATTGCGAAGCTGTCGCCGGTGCTGCCGGACATCGCGCGAATGGCTGAGGCGGCGCGCGATGCCGGAGCCGATGCGATCAGCGCAGTGAATACCCTCCCCGGACTTCTCTTTGGTGGAAACAGCCGGGCTCGGCTCGGCAACGGCAACGGCGGGGTGAGCGGGCCAGGGCTGCTGCCGGTGGGCGTTCTGGCGGTCGCCCGCATCGTTGAGCGGATCGGCGCGACGCCCGTCATCGGCGTGGGCGGCGTTCGCTCGGCCGACGACGTGCGCCAGTACTTGAAGGTTGGCGCGGCGCTGGTGGCCATCGGCACTGCTGCCCTGGCCGATCCCCGGCTGCCGGAGCGAATCGTTGCGGACCTGGAGCAGGGTAATGGCTGAGCTGATCCTCGCGCTGGATACTCCGCGCGGTGCTGACGCCCTGCGGTTGCTCGACCAGCTGCCCGCTCTCCAGTGGGTTAAAGTGGGATCGATCCTGATGACCAGGGAGGGACCCGATTTCGTACGAGAGCTGACCGCCCGGGGCCTCAACGTCTTCCTCGACCTCAAGTGGCATGACATCCCCAATACCGTGGCCGGGGCGGTGACCGCGGCGCGTGAGCTTGGAGTTGCCATGGCGACGGTGCACACCCTGGGTGGGCGGGCGATGATGGAGGCCGCCGCCGTAGCGGCCGGTGGCGAGCTCTCGCTGGTGGGAGTGACCGTGCTGACCTCGCACGACCC
>DATBSM010000337.1:0-6076 GCA_036559785.1 Gemmatimonadales bacterium | reverse complement strand
GGCCGAGTCTTTCCGCACGCCCGAGGCGACTCGGTACAAGACCTCGCTGATCGTCCTGGTCGACCACAAGCCCGGGATGCTTGCCCTGACGCTTCAGGCGTTCGGGGCCCGGGGAGTCAACCTCATGGCCCTCCAGTCGCGGCCCGAGCGCTCGGCTCCCTGGACCTACCGTTTCTATGTAGACGTGGAAGGCTCCGCCCTGGACCCCCGCGTCGCAGAGGCGCTGGAAGAGATCGAGGCTCTGGCGGCCAAGCTCATCATCCTGGGGAGCTATGAGGCCTGGACCGAAGGGTCCCGCCTCTCGGCTCCCGTGCCACCTCCGGCCCACCGGGTGGAGAAGCCATCCATTCCGCTGGTCGACCGGCGGCGGAATCCGGAGGGAACGGTGGTGCAGGTTCGGGGCCTGAGATTCGGGGGCGCCGATCCGGTCCTGATCGCGGGACCCTGCTCGGTGGAAAGCGAGGCAATGATTCTCGAGACGGCGGTGGCGGTGGCGCAGGCGGGGGCCGACATGCTGCGAGGAGGCGCTTACAAGCCCCGAACCTCGCCATATGACTTCCAGGGACTGGGGGTAAAAGGCCTCCGGTACCTGGCCGACGCTCGGGAGAAGACCGGTCTGCCGGTCGTCACTGAGGTGTTGAGCTGGGAAGAAGTCCCGGTCGTCGCGCATTTTGCCGACATGCTCCAGATCGGTGCCCGGAACATGCAGAACTTCAGCCTGCTTCGTGCGGCCAGCCGGAGCGGCAAGCCGGTGCTGCTCAAGCGCGGTGCCGGTGCGACCTTCGAGGAATGGCTGGGAGCGGCCGAATACGTGCTGGCCGAAGGAAATCCCAACGTGGTGCTGTGCGAGCGGGGGATACGAACCTTCGAGCGGGCTACCCGGCACACCCTCGACCTGAACGCGGTCGCCCTGGTTCGCGAACGTACCCACCTGCCTGTGATCGTGGATCCCAGCCACGCGGCAGGAATACGCTCGATCGTCATTCCACTCAGTCTGGGGGCGTTGGCGGCAGGAGCCTGCGGTCTGATCGTGGAGGTGCATCCCGACCCGGCCGAAGCCATGAGTGACGGGGCGCAGAGTCTCGACTTTGCGATGTTCGCGGATCTTGCGAGGCAGGTGCATCCGGGAAGGGCGGCAACGGGAAGGGCGGGAAAAACGGGAAGAGCGGGAAAGCCTGCCTTGAGAATCGCGGAGTGACAGTAAGGCGGACACGGAAAAGGCGGGAAGAGAGCAAGCTCTTTCCCGCCTTTCCCGACCTTCCCGCCCTTCCCGTTTACGGAACCGTGGTAGTACCCCGGCGACCCGCGAACAGCCGGTACAGGAACAGCAGGATTACCGCGCCGACGACCGAGGCGATGATCCCAGGACCTGCCCCCGGATCACTGTACCAACCCAGTGCCCGGCCGATGAAACCAGCCAGCAGCGCGCCAGCGACACCGATCAACATGGTGACGATAATGCCGCCCGGATCCCGTCCTGGCATCAACAGCTTGGCGATTGCCCCAACGACCAATCCGATAATCAAGGTCCACAGGAAACCCATAGTTGCCTCCCCAAGGTGGACCGAAGATATACGCACTCCCGCGTCCAGCATCTGTGAGCGGGCGCACAATGGCCTGGTTAGTCGGTCGAGGGTGCCCCCAGCCGGCCTTCGACAGCCATGCGCTTCCGGTTGCGGAGGACATCGAGCTTGAAGCTCTCGGTGTCCCGGTAGCTGCGCAGGATCCGAAGGAGATGCGAAGGGCTCTCCGGTTTCCGCCCGTCCACCGCCAGCACCACATCGCCTCCCTTGAGCCCCACCTCGAAGTCCCGGGGTACGCTGATGACCAGGACCCCGGTGGTGGTCCCGAAGTAATGGCCCAGATCAGGATTGAGCGGGGCAAGCTCGAGGTTGGCGAGCGGTGAGCCGTAAAGGAAGGACCGCTCTACGAAGACGTCCTCACCGTCGGGCCCGACCGCTCGGCCCTCGGAGGGGTAGCGGAAGTCGAAGGCTGCTGTGCCCGGCTGGCCCCGGAACACGATCGTCGGCTCGTCACCGGTGACCACGGTGACGGTCTTCCGCTCCTTGCCTCGCCGAAACTCGACGGGAACGGTGTCGTTGGGCTCGAGGGCGGCAGCCAACTCGATCAAGCGGAGTCCGGGGAGCGACTCCCGGTCGTCACGGGAGGCCGTCTCTCCGGTCAGCACCGACTTACCGTCAACCTTGACGATCACATCGCCCGAGCGGAGCCCGGCAGTCGACGCAGGCCCATTCGGGGTAACGGCGTCGACGTAGGCACCGATGGAATCGGTTTCCCGGGCCCGGAGGTTGACCTTGAGGCCGAGCCGGGCGCGCCGGCCCATCAGAAACTGCAAGGCGCGCTCGGGGCCCCGAGCCCGAACCTCGATCCGGGGGTCTGCCGGGCGGCCCGGCTCCTGCCCGTTGAGCGCGGCTGGAAATGGAGTGATGGCGAGGAGCGTGAGGGCCGCTCCAACAAACAATGTTTGGGTCATGCCGGTAGACCTCGAGCTAGAGCCCCGCATTGCTGGCACGGGTGACATGCACATCAACCAGTGCGTCGAGCAGCCCCACCCGCTCCCGCCACAGCTTCAGCAGGTCGCGATCGTCGGGCTGTTGCCGGAGCAGCTCGGTAGCTTCGAGCTGGCGATCGACCCGCGCAATACGCTCCTCCAGCTCTCCCGCGATCCGGGCAGTCCGCCCGTCCAGCACCCGACCAGCCGGGTTGTAGTCACTGATGGCGCTTTCGAGAAGGTGGGAGCGCTCCATGGCCTGGCTGATCTGTTCCGTGGTTGGATCGGGAGTGCGGGAGAGATTGCCTACCGCAACGGCGAGCGCAAACGAGGCCGCCAGGGCCAGGCCGCTCAGGCCCGCCGCCCGGGTACGCCGGCGACGGCGGTCGGCAGTGAACCGGGCCTTGGTTTCGGGCCAACGATCGCGGCTGGGCCGGAGTGTGGGGAGCGCCTTCAGCCGAGCTACCCGCTGGTGCAGCCGCTGCAGCTCGGCCTGACAATGCGCACACTGGTTCAGGTGTTCCCGCGCTGCCGCCTGGCCGGGCTCAGTCCCCGGCTCTCGCAGGCCGACCAGCGCATCCATTGTCAAATGAGTCATGGCATCATCTCCTCTCCGAGCCAGGTGCGCAGCCGGCCATGGGCTCGGGAGAGCTGCGACTTGGAGAAGCTCGGGGTCTTGCCCATCATCTTGCCGATTTCTTCGTGGGTATAGCCTTCGACGTCGTGGAGCCAGACGACGGCCCGGGAAGTCTCGGGAAGCCGCTCCAGGGCGGCTTCGAGGTCCATGCGAAGATGGGTGTCTTCCCGCTTGTGGCCTACAGCTTCGTCATGTAGCTCGTCGGTCTCGCGGTACTTGTTGCGCCGCAGGCGCATGAGCGCCTTGCTGGAGGCGATGGTTCTGATCCAACCCCACAGGCTTCCCTCCTCACGGTAGCGTCCGATGCTCCGGCACACCTCGAAGAAGGTCTCCTGCAGCACGTCCTCGGCGTCCTCGGTAGTTCGGCAGATCCGGCGGGCCAGGTTGTACACCGGCACCTCGAACGCCCGGTACAGCTCGCCCAATGCCTCGGCATCGCCGGCTCGAGCCCGAGCGACGACGGTTTCGGCATTAGCGAGCAGCGAGGAATCCATCAAGAGCGTCCCAGTCATCGTGCGTTAAGGATGCCGGAGGCCGCCCAACGGTTGCAGGGCATATGGCACATACCGTGAACAGTAAGCGGTAGAAGCGTGAGCGGTGAGCGGGCCGCCCCCCACCCCCGCTTACTGCTTACCGCTTACCGCTGTTATCATCCCGGCATGACCTCAGCCCCCCCGGAACCCCCACACACCTGGATCCACCACCTCGAAGACGAGGCCGATGCGGCCTTCCTGTACCGGGAGCTGGCCCGGGCCGAGCGAGACCCGGGAAAAGCGGACATCTACCGGAAGCTGGCCTCGGTGGAGGATCGCCACGTTGAGATGTGGCGCAAGCTGCTGGCCGAGAACGGCCATGCCACGACAGTGCCCTCGCCCACGCGGGGAGCCCGATTCAGGGCCTGGCTGGCCCGCCGGCTGGGCAGCGGCGTTCTCCTTCCGATGCTGCTCCAGGAGGAGGGGCGGGAGGTCAAAGGCTACCTGAACCTGTACCAGAGCGAGCCGGACGGGGCGGTAGGGCCCACCGCTCTCCGGCTGGCCAAGGAGTCGAAGGAGCACGCGGAGACCCTGACCCAGATGAGTGGGTCCTCGGGAGAGCCCTGGCACAAGACGGGCGCCGGCGGCTTCCTCCGGAACGTGGTCTACGGCTTCAACGATGGACTGACCGCCAACTTCGGCCTGGTGGCCGGAATGATCGGGGCCCAGGGAAATCTTCAGGCGGCGGAGCACGCGGTCGTGGTGGCCGGCCTGGCCGGAATGGTCGCCGACGCGCTCTCGATGGGCTCATCGGGGTATCTGGCGGCCAAGAGCGAGCGCGAGGTCTTCGAGCATGAGATTGCGATGGAGAAGGAGGAGATCAGGCTCATGCCCGAGCTCGAGCGCGACGAGCTGAGCCTCATCTATCAGGCCAAGGGCATTCCGGAGGCGCAGGCCGAGGCGATCGCGACCCAGGTGATGCGGGATCCGGCCAAGGCGCTGGAGGAGCAGGTACGGGACGAGCTCAAGATTGGTGAAGCAACCAGCACCCCGATGCGGGAGGCCTGGATTACGGGAACGGCCACTGCCGTGGGCGCATTCATCCCGGTTGCGCCCTTCCTGTTCGACACCGGCCCGGGAGCGATCTGGGCCTCGTTCACCCTGGCCATGGTGTCCCACTTCGGAGTAGGCGCCGCGCGCAGCTTCTTCACCGGCCGCAGCGTGTTTCGGAGTGGGCTGGACATGTTCCTGGTGGGGCTCGGGGTAGCCGTGATCGGCTATTTCATGGGAGAGCGGATCGTCAAGCTTCTGTGATCCGGCTTGGGCTCTGCTGTCAGTTCCTCGATTCTCCAATCCAGTTCCGGACAGCGACTCATCGATACGTCGCGACGCTGGAGCCGGCAGGCCGCCAAGCCTATCTGGCGGACATAGCGGGCCATAACGCGGGCGCCTTGGCCGCGGCCATCGAGCGCTGCCATGAATTGGGCATCGGTGCCTTCCGTATGACCAGCGGGATCCTCCCACTCGCCACGCATCCCCAAAGCGGATACACACTGGATGAGCTCGATCCATCGGGTGGGATCGCGGGTGCGTACCAATGGGCCGGTGCCCTGGCACAGGCGTACGATATCCGCCTTAGCCTGCATCCGGACCAGTTCGTGGTACTCAACTCCGAGCGGGAACCGGTGGTGAAATCCGCGCTGCGGGAGCTGGAGCTGCAGGCGGAGGTGGCCGAGCTGGTGGGAGCGGACGTGATCGTGGTGCATGCTGGAGGGGCGAGCGGAGGAGTTCCGGCTGCGGTGGAGCGGCTCGAGCGGGGGCTTGCTCTACTATGTCCGCGGGCTCGTGAGCGACTGGCGCTGGAGAACGACGACCGGTGCTTCACACCCCTGAGCCTGGGCCGGTTGTGCGAGCGAACCGGCGTTCCGCTGGTGTACGACGCGCACCATCACCGCTGTCTGAGCGACGGGCTTTCGGTCGAAGAGGCAACAGATCTGGCCGGTGCCACGTGGGGCAGCCGCGAGCCGTACGTCCACCTGTCGTCGCCCAGGGACGGGTGGAGCTCTCCCAACCCCAGGGCTCATGCCGACTACATCGACCCGGCCGATTTTCCCGACATCTGGCGCAGCCGCACCATGACCATAGATGTCGAAGCAAAGGCAAAGGAGCGGGCGGTTCTTGCCATGAAGCACGCGGTAGACGAGCGGTCCGGCCAGCAGTAATTTCAGAGCACACCTCCCACGGTACTTCCCCATCCCACCGAGGCCTCCCGCGTGACCGACGTCGCGGCCCGACTGACGACCCTCCTAGCCGGCCGCTACCGCATCGAACGGGAGCTGGGTCAGGGCGGCATGGCATGCCGGTCCGTCGCTAAAGCGACGACTCGGCTAGTGTCGCTAAAGCGACCTGACGTGGGAGGCAGTGGTCACTTCAGTGACACCAGCCGAGTCGCGG
>DATBSM010000336.1:0-5636 GCA_036559785.1 Gemmatimonadales bacterium | reverse complement strand
AGTCCAGTTGGACCGGACCGCAGGTCCGAATCGAGGAGCCGTCCAGCTCGCTGCTGGTGGCAGGCTGGCTGACCCAGGATGCAGCTGGCCGACTGTTCAAGGCAGGGGGGCAGGAGCTTGCGGGTTTGATGGACCAGGCCGCGCGTCGCGGGTTCCGTGCGGTCCCGGTCGGCTTGCGTCTCGACGCCACCGTGCGGAGCGATATCGCGCGATCCGCCACCAGCAATGTGCTGGCCCGGTACCCCGGACAGGGAGCCCGGTCCAGGGAGGTGGTAATGATCGGCGGACACTACGACCACTTCGGGATCGCTACCCCGGTGGATGGCGACTCGATCTACAACGGGGCTGAAGACAACGCCTCCGGCACCGCCGCCGTGCTGGCCGCTGCGGAGGCCTTCACCCGATCGGGAGTGCGCACCGGCCGCTCCATCGTCTTTGCCGGATTCACCGCCGAGGAGTCGGGCTTGCTCGGGTCTCAGGCGTTCGTGGTGAAACCGACGATCCCGCTCAGCCAGGTTGCCGCCATTCTCAATCTGGACGTGATGAATCTCTACGGCCGAACCCGCGATGTCTCGGCTCTAGGCCTCGACCAGTCGTCGCTTGGGCAGGTGTTCAAGAAGGCAGCCGCCGCTGAAGGGCTGACGGTCAGCGTCAACCAGGATGCCTTACTGAAGGGCTCCTATTTCCGCTCCGACCACTTCCCCTTTGCCCGCGCCGGCGTACCGGGAACCTCGATGGAGAATGGAGAGTCGTACCTCAACCAGCCGACGGACTACGGCCAGAAGAAAAGCGACGAGTACGTGGCAAAGCGGTATCACCAACCCAGCGATGAGGTGCTCCCGTCGTTCACCTATGGTGGTGCCGTGCAACAGCTTCGCGTCATCGTGCGCACAGCGGTGGCTGTGGCCAACGCTCCGGCACAGCCGGTCTGGAACACGACGTCCGAGTTCCACGAAGCGGGGGAGGCGAGGCGGGAGGGTAAGTAGTCAGCAAAAAACGGGAAAAGTGGTCAATATCGGTAATATTGAGCCCTTTTTGTGCCATTTTCCGTGCTTTTGGGGTCAGTTTTCTCGGTGCAAGGCTTAGGGACTGTTCCACTCTGGCGAGTGCGGCCCGCCCTTCCCGCCTTTCCCGCCCGCGAGTATCTTTGCCGCCGCTCGACCTCCCAACCGTCGCCTTCTGGAGCGATTCTGGAACTTCCTTCGGACCACCGGATCCCGCTCACCTGGCTGCTGGAGAACGGCGGCGCCTCTATCCGATACCGGACGTATCGCGAATTGGCCCCCGAGGGCTATGCCGCTCCCGAGGCTATCGAGGCCGCTCATCAGGCCATCACGGAATCGAAGCCGGCTCTGGCCGTGGTCAAAAAGCAGAAGGACAACGGCATCTGGGGTGGGAATCTCCTCGGCCTGGCTAGCTCGGCGGCCCAGGGGATCAAGGATGTAGGAACGATCCCTCAGTATCGCCGGCTTCTTCAGTTGGAGTGGCCCCGGACCGGCCGGCCCTTCAAGCTGGCGGACCGAGTCCTGTTCCGCCTACTCTCGCGGGACGAGGACCCTTCGCTCCTCTTCGAGTTTCAGAAGGCGGTCAAAGCCGATCCGGAAGCGGAAGCATGGGCTCGAGGGATCATGCGCGAAGCGGCCTCCGCGGCTTTGGCCGAAGCGGGTCATGCCGAAGACCCCCGTCTCCGTGGCGCCGGGCATAAGATTGCCAGCGCCATCTCTCAGTTCCTCCGCAGCCCCCTGGCGGAGAAGCCATTCCTCAAGTCCGGCAAGCAGATTGTGCTGCACCCGGAGGCCCACCCGCCGAGCTGGTACTCGGTCGCGATGCTGGCTTCCATGCCCAATTTGCAAAGGGAGCGAGCCGGCTTCACGGAGAGGCTCGGGCACTACCTGGCCCAACCCGCGCCCAAGAAGGCGTTCGTGATTCAGGTAGGCAAGAAGACCGTGAAACCGCAGCACCTGATCCTGGGCGATCCGATCGAGGCCGATAGCAAGGGTGTGCCGAAGGACATCCCGTTGGCACTGCACTACATAGAGCTTTTGGCCAGAATGGGGGCGCTGGAGTGGGCACCGGTAGCCACCAAGGTGCTGGCCCGGCTACTCAAGGATCTGGACGAGGTCGGAATCTGGTCACCCAGGAATCTTCGCTCTCAGCCGAAGGCCGGGAACAAGATCACCCACCACTATTACCCGCTGCATGTAGACGCCAAGACCACGGAGGGCCGAGAGGTCGACATTACCTTCCGGCTCGCACTGATTGGCAAGGCGCTCGGCTGGACCCCCACCTACACCTGAGGCGTTCGACTTGCGGCTAGGGAGGTAGTTTGTCATACTACTATCAATGCCGCGAATTGATCTTACCAGGTTTGGCTTTACCCCAACCGAGAGCCTCATCTACGAGGTTCTGCTCACCAGCGGCCCCGGGACCGGCTATGCCCTTGCCCGAGCGGCTGGCCTGGCTCGAGCCAATGCCTACAGCGCGCTGGAGGGGCTCGTTGCCAAGGGAGCTGCCCGGGTGGAGGGCGGCCGTCCCCGCCAGTATCGCCCTGAGCCCCCGACCAGCCTGATAGCGCGAATCTCGAACGAGCAGGGTTTGGCCTTGGAGCGTCTCAGCGCCGACCTGGACACGATTGCCGTCCCAGGCACTCCCACGGTAGTTGAGATCGAAACCGGCCGAGCAATACTCCAGCTCATTACCCACGATGTGGCCAGGGCCACCCGCTCCGTTGCGCTCGCCGCACCACCTGATGCGTTCCCTCTCCTGGCTCCAGCACTCCGCCGGCCGGTTTCCTCGGGGCTGCCGGTTGAGCTTTATTCCACCTCAGCGGTTGACCTCGGCTTCCACGCGGTTGAGATCATTGCCGACAGCCATTCGTGGCCAGGGATGCCCATCATCTCGATTGTTGATGATCGAAGCGCAATCCTGGGATCCCGTCAGGGCAGCGAAGTACGTGGCCACTGGAGTACCGCCCCGGCCCTGGTGGCGGCGGCACGCCTCACTCTCCAACGCCTTCGTGCATCGCCATGAGCGATCCAATCGATCCCGCGTTCCAGGAGCTGCAACGCGAATACCTGAGCACCATGCCCGCGCGCCTGGATGAGCTGCGCTCGGATGTGGCCGAGTTCCGGGAAGGACACCGGAACGCTGCGGACTCCCTCAAAACCCGACTCCATCGTCTGGCCGGATCCGGTGGATCCTACGGCTTTCTGGAGGTCAGCTCGATTGCCCGGGAAGCCGAGCACTGGCTCTCCCGCAACCCCCCATCTGGCGACTCCGAGCAGCTGGCAGCGATCCTTGACCGCTTGGCGAGAGCGGTCAGCATGGCCGAGGCGGAAACTGCCCAGATCAGCGCAGTGCAGGCGGCTGGACCGACCCCACGTGCCTTGGTACTCATGCGGCCAACACCGGTCCGCGACCGAATTGCCCAGGAGCTTCGAGACGCAGGCTACGAGGTCCGTTTCGGCACTCGGCAGGACGATCCGGCAAGCACTCCCCACGCCGAGCTTCCCCACCTCGTTGTGATCGGTGGAGAGGCGGGTGAAGGAGATCCTTCGGCCACCGCCGCCGCCTGGACCCGCGATCCTGCCCGTCGACCGGGAGCTGTAGTCCTGGTCGAGACGCTTCGGGCGGTGGACCGGCTTCGCGCCATTGCCGCCGGAGTGGACGCCGTGTTTCCCGCGGAGCAGGTGGAACAGAAGCTTCCCCGTTACGCTCGCACCTTCGCCCGAATCGGACCCCCGCCCTCGAGCGTGCTGCTGGTCGAGCCCGATGACTCCCAGCCGTCGGCGATGGTCAGCGCCCTGGAGGCGGCCAACATCAGAGTCGTTCGCTGCCAGTCGGGACAGAATCTGCAGGACAGGCTGGAACGGGAGCGCAGCGATCTGTTGCTCCTGGATACCCGGGTGGCCGAGCCGGATGCGTTCACGCTGATCCGCCTGATCCGGCAGGATGTCCGCTACAGTCTCCTCCCGGTCGTCGTAGTCGGGATGGAGAGCACGGCGGACCGCATCGCGGCTCTCAGAGCCGGCGCCGATGATTTCCTGCTCGGCGGCGCTGACCCCGAGCTTCAGGTCCAGACTGTCATCGCACGGGCTGCCAGGGGGCGCCGAGTGCGGGAGATGGTTCATCGCGACGGTCTCACCGGGCTGCTCAACCATGCCACCCTGGTATCGGAACTGGAAAACGCGGTGGAATACAGCCGACGCCACGGCGAGCCACTGGCCTTTGTGCTGTTCGAGCTGGAGAACTTTCAGCGCATGGGAGATCGGCTGGGACCCAGGGTCGGCGATGAGATCCTGCTCCACATCGCGGCCGTGTTTCGGTCGAACGTACGGGCCAGCGATGTGATCGGCCGCCACGGGGGTAATGCGTTCGGCATGCTGCTTCGGGGGGCCAGCGCAACCGGGATCACGGTTCTCACGGAGAAGCTGCACCGGCTGTTGGGAGAACAACCGGCGCGCACGACTGGTGGGGAGGTCAGCCTGCTGCCGGTAAACGTGGGTGCGGCGGTATTCCCTCGCGACGGGATGTCAGCGGCGGAGCTGATGCATGCGGCGGATCGAGCGGTGAGGCAGGCGGCGCAGCGGGGAGGCGGGTAAGCGGGGCAGCGGGGCACCGGGGCACCGGGGCAGCGGGGCAGCGGGGCAGCGGGGCAGCGGGGCAGCGGGGCAGCAAAAAGACCCTCCAGAGATAATCGCAATCTCGGAGGGTCTTTCCGTGCGGCTGAAACTGTCCCGCTGCCCCGCTGCCCCGCCTAGTGACGGAACCCACTCGACAGCGGCAGCACATCCCGCGGGTTCTTCTCGTCGCCGAAGAGGAGCCGCCCTTCCCGGAAAGTTGCGCCCCGGAGGGTCAGGGCCAGTACCTCGCCCAGCTCCTGCACCACGAAGACCTCGATCTTGTCCCGAACTTCCTTGGGCAGATCCTCGAGATCCGGCTCGTTCTCCTTCGGCAGAATGATCTTGGAGATGCCGGCCCGAACGGCACCGAGAACCTTTTCCTTCACGCCGCCGATGGGCAGCACCCGGCCACGGAGGGTAATCTCTCCGGTCATCGCGATATCATGCCGGACCGCCCGGCCGGACAGGGCGGAGACCACCGCCGACGCCATGGTCACGCCGGCCGAGGGACCGTCCTTCGGAATCGCTCCCGCCGGAACGTGAATGTGGATGTCGCGGTCGAACATCTCATCCGCGATCTGAAGCGCGGCGGCGTGGGAACGGGCATAGGTCCACGCCGCACGGGCGGATTCCTTCATGACGTCACCCAGCTGCCCGGTCAGGACCAGCTCGCCCTTGCCGCGCATGGTGGAAGCCTCGACGAACATGATGTCCCCGCCGGTCGGTGTGTAGTACATGCCGGTGGCAACGCCGGCCTCATCCTCCCGGGCCATCTTCTCGGGGTGAACTTTGGGCCGTCCCAGAAGATCATCCACCATCTCGCGGTCGATCGAGATGCTCTCGACCTCCCTGGCGGCGATCTTACGGGCCACCTTCCGGGCCAGCCGGCCGATCTCCCGCTCCAACTGCCGGACGCCCGACTCGCGGGTGTAGCTGGTGATGACCTCCGACAGCGCTTCGTCGGTGATCGTCAGCTGCTCGGTGCTGACCCCGTTCTCCATGAACTGGCGGGGG
>DATBSM010000335.1:0-4166 GCA_036559785.1 Gemmatimonadales bacterium | reverse complement strand
CCTTCGTTCGGCTGCAGGAGGAGAACCTGTCGGTTCCCCGCCCCGGCGTTTTCTACATGGTATGGCGTGGGAGTCATCCTTCCCTTGCCGACCGGGTTGATTTTGCTAATAGGTGGAAGGACGGGAAGGACGGGAAGGACGGGAAAGACGGGAAGGACGGGAAAGACGGGAAAGACGGGAAAGACGGAAAGACGGAAAGACGGGAAATCCAATCTAGATCGATGAGGCGCTAGTGTCTTTCTTCCCAAGCATGGACTTGTACAGGAGCCACGTCATGCCCCCCGCATTACGGTGAAGGTGGTCCAGTCGCGCCCGCGGCCCGCTTGTGTCGCTCATCACGGCAGTCATGTGCTCAAGCCGGGATATATTCTTACAAACCGCGGAGCTCGGCTTCGCATCTCGCGTAGTCGCCACTCGCCTCAGGGAGGACTTATGAAGGTGCACACAGCCGCCAGTTTGATTCTCGCAGCTCTCGCCATGAGCGCGTGTGGCGGCCACAAGGCGGTCGAGATGAGTCCCGGTACCGTAGCCGTAGCGAACCGCTGGAATGGCACCCTGACCAGCCCTCCTGAACTGGCCGGTGTCTCGTCGATTCAGGGATCTGCGTGGATGGGGCCCAATGAAAAGAATGCCGACCGCACCGATGCTGCGGTGACCCTTTCTAACGCGGTACCCGGTGGCCTGCATCCCTGGCACGTGCACCGCGGGCGGTGCGGGAAGGATCAGGGGATTTTCGGTCCGGCGGATGCCTACAAGGCACTCAAGGTGGGAGGCGACGGACGCGCCAGCTCGAAAGCCGAGCTCTCTGTCCCGACACCGAAGACGGGCGAGTACTTCGTCAACGTGCACGCATCGGCCCAGAACATGAAGACGATCGTGTCCTGCGGGAACCTCGCGTCGCCATCGCAGTGAGTGGCTATTGGCTATTGGCTATTGGCTATTGGTAGACCTGCCGGCTGCTGATCGTGGGCAATGAGCGCGCGGGTTGATGGAGTAGCCAATAGCTAATAGCCAATAGCCTTTTCACTGCCCCAGAGCCTTCCTTATCCTCCCCGCCAGCCACTCGGCCTCCCGCTTGTCCCGCACTGAGTGGCCCACCTTGATCTTCCTGCCGTTCTTCCGAACGACCGTGACATCGTAATACACCGTAGTACCCGCCTGCATTCCAATTGAAGCGATAACATCGGCAATCTCGGACGCATGCAGCGTGCGCTCCCGTCCGGGGGAGAGGTACGCGGTCGCCCAGGTGAGAGTCCCGGCGTCCACGTTCACCCGGGAGACCTGAAGCCACAGGTCGAGCACGCCGATGAAGATGAGCAAGCCAAAGATCCCGGTGACGATGGGGAACACCAGTGGTGCCCGGAAGTGGATCTGGAGGGCGATGAATCCCAGCCAGAGCAGCAGGAAGAAGCTGAGGCTGGTGGCGGCACCCGGGTTTCGGGCAGCGGGAAAGAGGACCTCGGTGCCGCGGCGATTTGACGTGACCACGATGCGTGAGTCGGCGGGCTGCTGATACTCGGCGCCGGCGAGCGGATCCAGGGTGATCCGCTCCTCTGCTGCTGAAAGCGGCTGATCGCTGGCCGGGGTCCGGAAGACCGGCACCTCGAACTGAGACACATAGTCCACACCAGGCACTGTGGCCGAGAGCCGAAGACGCCACAGAACCCGGTTATTTGAATCGGTGTCATCGCATGCCTGGGCATCGGCCGGAAGCCGGAAGGCCACCGGGATGTGCGTCTCCGCTCCCGCGGCGGTACGGCTGGGCTCGCCCATGACCCGCCGCTCGTCCTGCCAGAGAATGCTCTCCGAAGTCTCGTCCCCGCCTCCTTTCGTCGCCCGGCGCACACAGCTCAGTGTGACCTGAAATCCTCCGTCCGGCTGCATGCGGGCGGGGGCGCGCACCATGCCGGTGAGGGTGCGGCCCACGACGCCGGGAGTTGTGGAAAGCTCGAGCCGGGACACGCCGTACTTCCGGTAGCGCAGCGTCGAGCGCACCGCCCAGACGAGCAGCCCGATGCCGACCATCGGAAATAGCAGGGCGAAGAGCGCGGCGGGTTTTTCCTCCTGAATGGCGGCCCGCACGCCGAGGAAGCCGGCCGGGAAACTGACCAGGTTCCAGAACGCCGCGAAAACCCACGCGCTGAACATGGTGCCCCGACCGGAGTCGACGATTCGTCCGGAGGCCCAGTCCGACCGCCACAGCCAGGGTGACTCCGGGTGTCTGGCCTCGAGCGCCGCCTGCTCCTTGAGCTTGCGCCGTCCGGCCAAGGCGGCCGCGATCCCGCCAAACCCGACACCCCCGAATGTGACTCCGAAGAGGGCAAAGAAGAGCGCTTCGGTCCAGTTTCCCGCCGCCGCACGCTGCACTGCCATCACGGCCGTGACCGCCCCGACCGCGGCAAACGGCAGCAGGAAAAGGATGATGCAGCCAACACCGAGATTGACGTTCTGACGCGAAGGTCTCTTGGAGCCCAGGGTCGTTGTCACTCTCATATGAGCTGCGACTCGATCGGAGTATCCGTTCGTCCGCCCCATTCGGCCCAGGCACCGTCGTATACCGCGGCTTCCCTGTGCCCGATCAGGTGAAGGCTCAAGACCAATGCGCACGCGCTGGTGCCGGAGCCGCAGCTGGCTACAACCGGCCGGGAGAGGTCGACGCCGGCCGCCAGCAGTCGGCGCCGCAGCTCGTCCACCGGCCAGATCGTGCCGTCGGGCCGCACCAGCTCGGTGAATGGCAGGTTCACGCTGCCCGGAACATGGCCGCCCCGAAGGCCGGGACGGGGCTCCGGCTCCACTCCGGCAAAGCGGCCGGCAGATCGAGTGTCCACCAGCTGCTCCAGCGGCTCCTCGATGTTGGCGTGAACCGATGCCAAATCGCGAACCGCCGTGCGGTCCAGGCGTGCGGTGAAGTGACCGGGTGGATGGACGATGATGCCCGCTTCGAGGGGCCGGTTTTCTCCGCGCCACTTGGCAATGCCGCCATCCAACACGGAGACTCGATCGTGTCCGAAGGCACGGAACATCCACCACACGCGGGGGGCGCTGAGATTCTGTCCCGAGCCATCGTACACCACGATGTGATCGGAGTCGCTCAATCCGAGGGCTGCCATACGTTCGGCGAACCGTTCTGCCGTCGGCAACATGTGCGGCAACGGGGTGGCCGGATCGCTGGTGGCATCGATATCGAAGAAGACTGCGCCGGGAATGTGTCCGGTGGTGTATTCAGTGGCAGCGTCGCGTCCGCTGCTGGGGAGGTACCAGGAACCGTCGATGACGCGAAGACCCCGGCGGCCCAGATTGGTGCCGAGCCAATTGGTCGAGACCACCGCCGGGGGCGATCCGCTCACGGGATCAGGAGCACCTTGCCGGTGGTTTTGCGGCCTTGTAACTCCTCGTGGGCCTCCGCCGCAGCCGCGAGCGGAAACTCGCGGCCAATCCGCACCTTGAGCGAGCCGTCGCTCACCCACCCCAGTAGCGCCGACGCCCGGTCGAGCAACTCGGCCCTGGTTGCCACATAGGCACCCAGGCTCGGGCGGGTGAGAAAGAGCGAGCCCTTCTGATTGAGAATCTGTGGGTCGATCGGCTCGACCGGTCCGCTCGACTGGCCATACAGCACCATCATTCCCCTCGGGGCGAGGCAATCGAGCCCCTTCGCGAATGTCGTTTGTCCCACGGAGTCGTACACCACATCCACCCCGCCCTGGCCGGTCAGCTTCATCGTCTCGATCTGGAAGTCC
The DNA here is from genome assembly GCA_036559785.1 of Gemmatimonadales bacterium. Lineage (GTDB taxonomy): Bacteria > Gemmatimonadota > Gemmatimonadetes > Gemmatimonadales > GWC2-71-9 > CAVVWJ01. Next base: position 429 of record DATBSM010000335.1, on the reverse strand, counting down.
TGCCGGGTATACAGAATCACTTCCTGGGCACCGGCCTCACGGGCCAGCCTGGCCTTCTCCTCGGTGGAAACGGTGCCGATGACCCGGGCTCCCCGACGGCGCGCTATCTGACAAAGCAGCAGGCCGACCCCACCAGCGGCCGCGTGCACCAGGCAGACGTGCCCCGAGCCAAGCGGGAATGTGGAACACGCCAGATAGTGTGCCGTCATCCCCTGGAGCATCACCGCGGCAGCTAGACGGGTACTCACGTCAGCCGGCAGCTGTACGAGTCGTTCCGCCGGCGCCAGTGAGAACTGGGCATAGGAACCGGCAAAGTTCTGCGAGGCTACCCGGTCGCCTACGGTCACGCCGGTAACACCGGGCCCCACCTCGACCACGGTGCCGGCGGCCTCAGAGCCCGGGGTGAACGGCAGCTGAACCTGGTAGAGG
>DATBSM010000334.1:0-7845 GCA_036559785.1 Gemmatimonadales bacterium | reverse complement strand
CGAAAGATCCGGGGCCGCCTGGCGATGAATGCTCACGCAACCGGCACGCTCGAGTCGCCGCAGTTGTCCGGCGACGTGACGCTGGCCGATGCCCGAATCCAAATACCCCGCCTCGGCGCAACCTACGACAAGGGACAGGTTCGCCTTCGGCTTGAGGGCCGGGAGGTGAGGGTAACCGAGGCGCGGATGGAATCGGGCGGGGGGCATCTGGAAGCCGAGGGCACCGTTCACCTCCGGTCATTCCCGCACGTGGACTTCGATCTTCAGACGACATTATCAAAGTTCCGGGTCGCAGCGGCGGAGGACTTTCGCTCCAGTCTCTCCGGGGAGCTGAAGCTCGGAGGGGCGGCGGCGGCCCCGGTTCTCACCGGCTCGCTCGAGGTTAGCAATTCCGATGTCTATCTCCAGGCCAAGAACCTGGCGCAGTCGGCGGAAGCGGTCGAGCTCTCGCCCGAGGATCTGCGCACCCTGGATCGACGGTTCGGCTACATCGCAGGCGACCAGTCCGGAAAAGCACGAAAGCCCCTGGCTCCCTGGGATGTCGGCGTGAAGGTGCAGTTGACCGGGAACAACTGGCTCCGCCGGAGATCCGATCCGGTCATGGCGGTAGAGCTGGGCGGTAAGCTCGACGTCCGGAAGGCTCCCGGCGAGGACTTCAACGTATTCGGCGAGATCAAGCCGCTGCCGGGGCGGAGCTTCGTGCAGGTGATGGGACGGCGCTTCGAGCTGAGGCAGGGAGCGGTCAATCTGAACGGACCGCTGAAGCAGACCGCTGTTTCGCTCAAGGCCGAGTATCGAGCTTCCTCCCCCAGCGGCACTCAGCCGGTTGTGATCACCACGGCCGTCCAGTCCGACAGCGGCAAGCTGACCGTGACATTGAGCTCGATTCCGGCCATGCGGTCCGACGACATCATGTCGTACCTTACGACCGGCCGTCCTGCCAGCACCGATCCCACGATCGCATCCGACGAGCAGGACGCACTCGGCACCAGCGCTTCCCTGGCCGTTGGGGCGGCCCTGGGGACTGTGGCCGGAAGCGCCGGCCAGAAGTTCGGCCTCGATGTGGTGCAGGTGCTCCAGGATCGCGAAGGCGGGCAGACGCTGGTCGCGGGCAAGTACGTCTCGCCCCCACTCTACCTCGGCTTTCGCCAGCCGATCGTCCCCCCCACCGATCCCGGAACATCGGAGACCCAGAGCGACGTCGTAGAGTTCGAGGTGGAGTACGCCGCGCTCCGCCAACTCTTGCTGAACCTTCAAGGAGGCGGAAGTGAGTTCCGCATCTTCCTCCGGCTCCGGCGGTGATCGCCTCGGTCATTCGTCGGTCGCGGCTCGGTGGACTTCTGCCTGCCGCCGGCATGCTGTTGGTCGCCACCGGAGTCGCGGCTCAAGACTCTATTCCTTTTATTCGCGCCCGAGCGCAGGTGGGCTCGGTCGACTTCCGCTTTCAGAGCGGGCAGAGCTTCTCGACGTCTGAGGTCGGCGGGGTCATCGCCACCAAGGGAAGGGGCTCGCTCTACCGGTTCCGCCAGCTGGTTGGCAAGCTGCCGTTCATCGGCTCCCCCGCCCCCCACCGATTCGATCCGGTCGAGCTGCAAAAAGATGTAGTGCGGCTGCGGCGGTTCTATGAGCGATCCGGATTTCTCGAACCGGACATCGATTACCGGGTCGAAGCCAATTCCGCCGGTACTCTGGTGGACGTGACCTTCCTGGTTCACGAGGGGCCTGCCGTCGTGTTGCGCGAGCTACGCATCAACCTGACTGATAGCGTTTCCCTCCCGGACTCGCTGACGAGCGGCTGGAGGGCGCTCCAGGCGGAGGTCGCCGCGGGGCGAGGCAAGCGGTTCGGGGACGCCGAGGAGCAGGCCGCGGAGCGCCAGGTGACGACGTGGTTGCGGGATCAGGGGTACCCTCAGGCGCGGGCCCGTGCGCAGCGGCGTGTCCAAGCCGGACAGCGTCAGGTGGATGTGTTCCTGGAAGTCGATCCGGATAACCGCTATCGCCTCGGGACCATCGCCGTGGAAGGCAACCAGTCGGTGCAGGACCCGGTCGTGACCCGCATGCTCCCGTTCCACCCAGGTGACTGGTATTCTGCATCCGCCCTGAGGGATGGGAGGACCCGACTCCAACAGATAGATCTGTTTCCCCAGGTCGTCGTGGATGTCGACTCGGCGGCGCGGTCTGATTCGGTTCTGCCGGTGCGGGTGCAGATCCAGGAGGCGCACCCCCGGCTGTCGCTGGCCGAGCTGGGCTACATCTCGGAGGGCGCCGGCTTCACCGGGCGGGTGCAGTGGAATCACCCTAGCTTCACCGGTGGTGCACGCAGCCTTACTGCGTCGGTTGAGGCACAGACGGGAGCCGGGGCCATCGGAACGGAGGCTGAGCGTCTCCTCCGGGGCTCACTCAATCTGGCGCAGCCTTACGTCTTTGCGCCTCGGTTTTCGCTCCTGGTGGGGCCCTTCGCGGAATACCGCGACGACCTGAGCGACAAGTCGGCCGCCATTGGCCTTTCGACCAGCCTGCTGTACCGGATCGCGCCGCTCTCGTCCATAGCGCTCCAGTATCAGTTTAGTGCCCGGCGGATTTACGAATACCGCTTCGGCGATGTCTCGTCCGGCGTCAGCCTCGCCGAGTTCCTGGTCAACCAAAATCCCGCCCTGATCGACTCGCTCGGACGCAATATCAACAAAAGCACCCTTACCCTGACCGGCTCGTTCGGCCGGGTGGACGATCTGGCGAACCCCCACCGCGGATGGCTGCTGCGGCCGGCGGCCGAAGTCACTGTTCCGGCGGCGTTCACCACCGTGCAGTTCGCCCGGCTGGACCTCACAGGATCCGGATTCTATCCCTTGAGTCAGAAGGTGGTGCTGGCCAGCCGGATTTCCGCCGGCCGCCTCTTTCCGTTCGGGAAGAGTGTGCCGGCTTCGGGGGAGGATCCAATCTTCTCGTTCATCCGGCTGAGAGATGAGTCCATGACGGCCGGTGGCACCAACGATGTACGCGGCTGGGGTAGCCGGCAATTGGGCCCCAAGTTCCCCGAGGTCCAGGCCACAATCGAAGGAAGCGACACCGTGTTCAGCTCAGACCAATACGTGCCGGTCGGAGCCCTGGCACGGCTGACCGGCTCGCTCGAGCTCCGGCTCCCTGCTCCCGGGCTGCCCAGCGCATGGGGCATCCACATCTTCGTGGACGCGGGCAGGGTGTGGACACCGGACGATCGGTTTGCCCAGGAGCCGCTGGTGCCGGAGGAGACCGCCTTCCACTTTTCTACTGGCACTGGACTGAGCTATCAGACTCCGGTGGGAGCGGTGCGGCTGAGCCTGGGATACAAGCTGAACCCGTCCGCCTTGGACGTGAGGGACCCGGACAAGGTGCTCAATGCGGTGGTGAATGGACTGCCGGTGAGCAGCGTCGAGCCCGACTGGAGTCGGCGGCTGCACCTGCACTTGTCGCTTGGCTTGGCCCTCTAGGCGTTTGCTGCGCCAAGCCGAGGCAATGTAAGAGGCGCCGGTCGGAATCGAACCGACGAATGGAGGTTTTGCAGACCTCTGCCTTACCACTTGGCTACGGCGCCTGGGATGCGAAGTCGTTGATGTTACTTACCCAGGCGCCGCAGGTCAAACCGGTTCAACGAGGCAAGCATTGCCCTGCGGCTGCCGGAGCGAGATCTGATTCCCGAAGGCATCGCCTGACGGGCGCGGCCACCCTTGCGCACCTGCCCATTTGGGCGCCCATTATTGAGCACGGAAGCAGTCCAGCTCGTCACGCGTCAGCGGGAGGTTCGGTGCAGCACAACATTCGGGAGGCGCGCCTTCGGCCGGAGTTCGCCGATCTCTATCCCGCGGTGGAGGCGGGCGTCTGGCTTCCCGCCACGACGGTGGGCCAGAAACTCCTGCTCTGGCACCTGGCAAAGGCAGTGTCGCCGCAGGGCGAGCGGCTCATGGGGGAGGAGCACTTCGAGTTCAGAGGGGGGGCCCAGGAGAGCGTCCGGAATGGAACCCGGACGCGCGCTGGAGATCATTGATCGTCAGTGAGCCATTGGGGCGCCGAGCTGCACGGTCTTGACCATGGCCGGCTCGGTCGTGGCGTGCAGGTAAGCGTTAGGGTCGTGGGACAGGGCTCCTTCGGGCAGGAAGTCGTACGCCGCTCCCAGCTCTCGCCGGATGCGCGAGGCGTAGAACTCAGGTAGCACGTCGGTCTCCCCTTCCATATAACGCCGTACCGACCGATCGGTTTGGAGCAGACCGCTGATCGTCTCGTGATACTCGATCCGCCCCCACCCTTCCGACGACATCGCACGCACCACGTTCATCCATTTCGGAATCATCGTTGGCGTCGCCGGGATGCGCCGGAGGATGGCTTTCCAGGAGAACGAGTACCGGGTGACATCCACCAGGTGCTTGTAGAACTCCGGCCAGGTGTAGTTCTTGGGCCGGACGTTCATAGCGTGGTTGTTGTTCAGGAAGTGGAACGGGAACGGAAGCACCCGGCCCGCCCGCTGGTAGTCCAGGTTCATCGGTGCCGCCCGGCCAAAGGCCGATAGCAGCGAGTACGCCGGGAAAGCGCCAGGGGAGAGGTCGATGAACTTCTTGGTCAGCTCGAACGGCTCGGGCCCCATGTCTCCATCCAGGCCCATTACGAAGTTGGTCTGGACGTAGGGGATGTAGCGCAGGATCATGTTGACGTGCTCGGAGACCTGCAGGACCTTGTCCATCCCGGTCCGGCGGGTCTTCGACTTGTTGCCCAGGTCGTACCAGGATTCGATGCCCGGAAGGATCGCCTGGAACCCGTTCTGCCGAAGCCGCTGGAGGTGCTTCTCCGACAGCAGGGACAGGCTGCTCTCCGCGATATGCCGGATCCGGCCCTTCGGCACCGACGCCTCGACCGCCTCCATATAATCGTCGAACCGCACGCCGAAGTTGGGGTCGTGCCAGCCCACGATCGGATTCTTGATCTTGGTGAGCAGGAACTTCAGATCATCCCTGAGCTGGGAAAAGCTCAGCGGCTGGTAGTCCACCGTCGAATCGATGCAGAAACTGCAGGTGTAGGGGCAACCCAGGCTTCCGATCATGGGCACGATCTTGATCGTGGGAGCCTTGGCCAGCGTGGGCTCCACGAACTTCCATCGCTCCGCCAGTGTCGGTAGCGTCAACGGCTGGGTGGCGGCGTTGATCTCCCGCCCGTAAGGCCGGTGTGGCTCGCATTCCCGGCACACTTCGGCGATCGTGTTGCGGTCGGTGAAGCCCAGGACGTAGTCGAAATATTTCCGCGCGTCCTCGGGATAGCAGCGGGCATGGGGTCCACCCAGCACCGTCACCGCTCCCCGTTTGCGGAAGAAGCTGCTCAGCGCATACGCCAGCTGGGCTGACTGGGAGAATGCACCGATGAAGACGAGATCGAGATCGGCCGGCAGCTCTTGAAACAAATCCTCCATGCCGGTATAACAGACAAACTGTACCTGGTGGCCTTCCTGCTCGCACCAAACGCCAACTATCTGAGGCATGATGCTGGCGAGATTGGCGTTCATCACCCGGCCATAGATGGACGGGTTGGGACTCTTCGTAACGAGGTCGAGAATGCCGATGCGTCGGCGCATGAATAACCCTCGAAAGCGGTGACGATCGATTTCCCTGGGGCGGCCGCAGGAGCCTGGGCGCCCGAACGAGCGGAAGGACCAAAGAAAGGAGCGTTGCCCATGGTAGGATCTCTGATCGAGCCGCGGAAGGCGGCAATCGAGGTCGAGCCTTGGGGCAACGCGTGCTTAAGAGCGAGTGGAAGATGACCGGGGATGGTGCGGATAGCAAGCCGAGGCCGTTGCAGCCACGAACACCCGCAATGCTCCCGGCCGGATACGGTAGGTGAGCGGCGACTGGAGGCTGAACACTTCGCCGTCGGTGGCAACCTGGAGCCGGTGCCGTCTGGTCTCCACCGTGGCCTCCTCCACCGTGATGAGATCGACCTCCTTGACCCGCTCGGCGCCCTTGAGCAATACCTGCCAGGCCAGCCGCAGCAGCCCGGGACGCTGCTCAGCGTTCAGCACGTACAGGGCGAGCCATCCCCGGGCCAGCGACTCCCTGGTTCCGGCGTGGATACCGGACATCCGGTATTCGTTGTTGCCCACCAGGACCAGCGGCGTGCGCCGGATGATCGTCTCACCCTCCGCGACGATGCGCACCGCCATGAAAGGGCGGCGACGCAGAACGGTCAGACCAGCCCACAGCGCGGCGATCCATTTTCCTCCCACGGTGGCCTGATACTTTTCGCGCAATCGCACGAGGGCCGGGTACACCCCGAGGCTGGAGTTGTTCAGGAAGATCCGGCCGTTCACCTCTCCGACATCCACCTTGCACACCAGGCCCTCAAGCACGACCTTGGCCGCCTCGTCCAGATCGAGCGGAATACCCAGGTCCTTGGCGAAATGATTGAGAGTGCCGAGCGGCAGAACACCGAGCGGGATCCCCCGCTCTACCACTGCCGAGGCACCACAGTTGATCGTGCCATCGCCACCGCCGACCACCAGCGCCTCGCACCCGTCCGCGACCACGCGCCGCATCGCCGCGTTGATCTCGGCCCCTCCCTTGGCGAGCGTGATACGAGCATCGCGCCCCGCTTCCGCGAAGATCTCCTTCAGCCGCTCGGCAACCTTGGAAGCGGAGCCCTTTCCGGAGGTGGCGTTGAGAACCACGGCGATGTGTCCCTGGCTCACCTCGATCGCCTGCGCCGACGGTGGCGAGTCAGCCGGTCGCCAAAGGCGACGGTGGTCACCCAGATGATACCGATCGCGTAGCCGGCGAGGACGTCGCTGGGATAATGCACGCCGAGGTATACCCGGGAGCTTCCAACCAGCAGAATGAGCGAAAGAGAAGCGAGCCAGATGGCGAGCTGGAGAGGACGTGACCGTACCCGCGCCGTGAGCAGAACGGCGAGCCCTCCAAAAATGCTGGCGGCGTATAACGCGTGCCCGCTGGGGAAGCTGGGGCTGCCCGGCAGCGGGTAGTCGAAGAAGGACGCGGGGCGCACTCGGGCAAAGGAGAACTTCAGAAGCCCGTTGAGCAGAGCCGCGCCCGCCAGGGTCACAATCACCAGCAGCGCGCCGCGGCGCCAGCCTTTGACCACGAAGGCCACGGCCGCCACCAGGCCAGCGGGAATGAGGACGACAGGTCCGCCATACAGGCTCGCTGCGCGCATCAAGGCGGTGAGCCGGGGGGAGGCCGCGCCGTGCACCATCACACGGATTCGCTCATCGAAGGCCAGAACCTCTCCCTCCAGGACCTCCCTCCCCAGCCAGGTGAACAGCATCAGAGCAGCAGCGGCAGTCAAAAGGCCGAGCAGCAACTCGAGGCTCAGGAGGCGTTGGGATTCGGTGGTGGAGGGTAAGGTCTCGGGGGCAGAAGGCGCTTCCATGGCTGAATTGAGCCCTTACCGCTGGTTTCCCGCAAGCCGAGCGGATAGTATGCCGAATCACAAGCGAGGAGCATCATGCCCAGTCTTTTGTCTCGGCGAGCCGACCGGCGCGGCATTACCGTGCTCGCCTTATTGCTGCTGATCATTGCGCTGATGGTGGGCGGTTTTTTCCTGGTGCGGTACCTGCGGCTTACCTCATAAGTCTCTTGATCAGCTGGATCTGGCCGGTGTGATAGAGATCGTGAGCCCCAACGCCATGGATCTCCTCGGCGTTGGTCCACACTCCCTTGGGGGAGCGTTCGTCGAGCCGGGCCGGAGGCATGGTGCGAACCACGTCCCGCAGCAGCCGGTGCTCTCCTTCCAGCAGGACAATGTCCCGCTTCCACGCCCGGTCATCCGGAGTAGCCGGCACCTCCGGCCAATTGCTGGGCTTCCGGGCAAAGG
>DATBSM010000333.1:0-5036 GCA_036559785.1 Gemmatimonadales bacterium | reverse complement strand
AAGGAGAGCACCCCCAGCGCAAAGCCGCCGCCGTAGAGCAGGACGACACCCCAGTCGATCTGCACCGCCTCCTGCCAGGTGATCGCGGCGCCGTCCTCGCCCGGCAGGATAAACAGCAGCAGGGAGCCGAGCAGAGCGGCTACCCCCTCCGGCAGGCGCCGAGTCAGGCTCAGGTAGGCGGCACTCCCCTCCCCCGCCACCAGCGCCACGACGCCCGGCAGAATCCAGAGCGCCACTGTGACCCCGAACGCGATCGCCACCGAGCGCTGTCCCCGAGTCCAGGGGCCAAGCCGTGCCCGCTCCCGCTGGATCAGCTCGGCGCCGGCCGGTAGCTCGCGAACGCCGGCCGGCGCAGCGGCGTTGAGATATGCATACAGAAACGCAAAGAGCACGAGCACTATCGGGACCCCGATCAACATCCAGCGGAAGAAGGGGATCTCAACCCCGACCTGAGAGCGAATGAAGCCGAGCCCGATAACGTTGGGTGGTGTGCCGACTGGAGTGGCCAGGCCTCCAATCGACGCGGCGAACGACGTCATCAGCATGAGCCCCGTGGCGTAGCGCGGATCGATCGTGGCGGTTGCGCCTGGCGCGCGCAGGGCGGCGAGGATGGCAAGCCCGATCCCGAACATCATCGCAGTAGTGGCAGTGTTGGAGACCCACCAGGAGATCAGCGCGGTGACCGCGCCGAAGGCGAGCAGAATGCGGCTGGGGCGGGCGCCAACCCACGGAAGGGAGAGCACCGCATAGGCCACGCGGCGGTCGAGGCCGTGCAGAAAGATGGCGCGCGACAGGATGAACGCCCCGATGAACAGGAACATCAGCGGATCGGCAAAGGGGGCGAAGACATCCCGTGCCGGGGCGACCTGGAGTAGCACGCAGATGGCGGCACCGAGCAGCGCCGTGACCGCCAGTGGCAGCGCCTCGGTTACCCAGAGGACCACCACCGCCCCGAGCACCGCGGCGAGACGATGCGCGGGGTCCGGCAGTGCTCCCATCGGAAGGAGAAGCAGCAGGACGAACACTGCAGGAGCGAGCACGGCTCCGATTTGCCGACGGGCGGAGGGGCGGACAGGCGGACGGGCGGGCCGTTGAGTCGCGTGTGCTGTCAGACAGACTCCTCATCCTGTCTAGCGAAGGACCCTTGCTGATCCACCTCCGAACCCAAGCATCTGCAGATAGAATAATCGAGTTGGCCCCTGTGCCCTCTTACCCCTGCCGTCCGGCTGTCCGCCCCTCCGCCCGTCCGTCTTACCATTGGCATCTTCTGTGCGTACAATAGGGGTCCTGCTTGGGACAGACAGGTGCCAACGTCGGCGACCCGATCCCCCAAACGAACCGCCCTTCTCGTGGGAGGGGCTCCCGGCCGTGAACTCGGCCCCGGAGCCATCATGCCCGCGAAGGCCCACGTCGCTCGCGATCTCCGCCTGGTCAGCAGGCTCCCCCAGATCGAGCCGATCATCCTCACCGCCAGGGCAGAGGCGTTTGACGACCCCGCGTGGCTGTTCGAGCCGAAGTACGACGGGTTTCGAGGCCTGGTCTATAACGCACCGGCCGGCTGTGAGGTTCGATCGCGCCGGGACTTTCGCTTCGAGCGCTTCGGGGACCTCTGCGATCGAATCACAGGGATACTTGGCCCTCGAGAGGCCATTTTCGACGGGGAAATTGTCGCCCTCAACCGGCAGGGGAAGCCGGTCTTCCGCGACCTCCTCCGAGGTGCGGGCTATGTGGCATTCGCGGCGTTCGACCTCTTGTGGCTCGACGGCAACGACCTGCGGCCTCTTCCGCTGTTGGAGCGCAAACGAATGCTGGGGGAGCTCCTGCCGCAGGACACCGGTCCCCTGTACAAGATCTTGACCCTGGAGGAGGACGGTCGCGCCCTGTTCAGCGCGATCCGGAAGATGGACCTGGAGGGGATCGTGGCCAAGCGCAAGAATGATCAATACAGCGCAGCCACCACATGGTATAAGATTAAGAATCCGGGCTATAGCCAGGGCGAGGGACGGGGAGAGCTGTTCCGGCCCCGTGAGCGGAGGAGGGCGGAGCGCGTGGAGGGGTAACCGCCCGGGTCTCACCGGGAGGAGTGCGGTCCGGGAGAGCGTTTCCCGGACCGCCGTTTTTCCAGCCAGGATCGTTACGCTGTCGTGACGAAGGCGGCTGGCGTACTAGAGAAACCGGGTAGATATCTAGGACGACTTCTATATGACTACTCGAGAACCCTCCGCCCCGCCCCGCCTGGCCGCTATCGATGTCGGGACCAATACGATAAGGCTGATCGTAGCCGAGGTCCAGGACGATGACACCTACCGTATTCTGGATGAAGAGCGGGAGATGGTCCGCCTGGGTGAAAAGCTGGATCGTACCGGTCGCCTGTCGGACGCGGCGGTGGAGCGGGCGCTGGAGGCGATTGGGAAGATGAAGGCGATTGCCGACGGGTTCGCGGTGGCCGAGGTCCGGGCCATCGCCACCAGCGCGGTCAGGGAGGCCGCCAATGGACGTGGCTTTGTCCGGGAGGTACTGAGGCAGCACCGGCTCCGCATCGAAGTGATCTCCGGCGAGGAGGAAGCGCAGCTGGCCTTTCGGAGCGCCGCCCGCCACTTCGACCTGGAGGGACGCTCGACCGCCGTCGTTGACATCGGCGGCGGCAGCGTGGAGGTCATCCTCTCCGCGGGGGCCGCAGTCGATCAAGTCTACTCGCTGCCCCTCGGTGCGGTCAGGGTCACCGAGCGCCTCGTCCGGTCGGATCCGCTTCGCAACAAGCATTGGAAGGCTATGAAGGCCGAGATTGACCGGATCATCCGCGAGGCCATCCGTCAGCCGGCTCACCGGGCCGAGATCATGATCGGGAGCGGCGGAACCTTCACCGCCCTGGCTCACATGTCGAAATGGCAGCGTGAGGGCCGCCATGGATCGGTCCAGGGGTACGTGCTTACCCCTGCGGAGGTCATTGATCTGCTCGACCGGCTCAGGGAAGCGCCACTCGAGGTCCGCCGCCAGATACCGGGGCTCAGCAGCGACCGCGCCGACATCATCGTGGCGGGGGCCAGCGTCATCAGTCGGTTAATGAGGCGTCTGGGAAGTCAGCGGATCCTGGTTAACGAACGTGGGATTCGGGATGGCCTCCTGCTGCACATGATCTCGGAGCTGCCTGGGCGCTCCGCCGGCGGGCAGCTTCCCCAGCCTGGCAACCGCATGGAATGGGTTCGCCACCTGGCACGCAAGTGCCGGTCGAATGAGCGGCACTGCGAGCAGGTAGCCACCTTAGGCCTTCAGATCTTCGATGGCGTCAAGAATCGCTTCGCGCTGCCGGCCCCCAGCCGGGACCTGCTGCAGGCTGCCGCCCTGCTGCACGACATCGGCTATCTGATCAGTCACTCCAAGCACCACAAGCACGCCTACCACCTGATCATGCACGCCGATCTGCCCGGATTCTCTCCGCACGAGGTCGAACTGATCGCCAACGTGGCGCGATACCACCGCCGGGCGTTTCCCAAGAAGTCTCACGAAAACCTGGCCCACCTGGCCGCCGAGGAGCGCCGTCTGATCGGCCGGTTGAGTGGAATTCTGCGGGTCGCCGACGGCCTGGATCGGACTCACTCCCAGTCGGTGAGCGGCGTGACCGTGCGCGCACTGCGGGGCCGCCTTCGGATCAGTATCGAGGCTGCGTCAGCCCCGGAGGTCGAGTCGGCTGACGCAGAGCGCAAATCCGATCTGTTCAGTAAGGCCTTTGACACGGACGTTGAGCTGGTGTGGCGCCCCGGACGGCGCGCCAGGATTCCCGTCGCCCCGCGAGGGCCGCGGTTACACGTGGCTGCAGCAGGTTAAACCCCCTGAGGAGTATGCCCAAGAACCTCCCTTTGCTTTCTCCAGAGCATTATCTCAACCGCGAACTGAGCTGGCTCGAGTTCAACTCACGCGTGCTCGAGGAGGCGGCCGATCCGACCAATCCAGCCCTGGAGCGGATCAAGTTCCTGTCGATCGTCAGCTCCAACCTGGACGAGTTCTTCGAGATCCGGGTGGCCGGGCTGCAGGAGCAGCTCTACGCCGGCCTGGAGCCACAGGACTTCCCGGCGGATGGTCTGGCGCCGGCGGAGCAGCTGACGAGGATCGGGCAGCGTGTACACGGGCTTGTCGGCGAGCAGTACCGGCTCCTCCACCAGGAGCTGATCGGCGAGCTGCAGCAGAGCGGTATCGAGTGGGCGGGGCTAGCCAACCTTTCACCGGCTGAGCGGTCCTACGTCGACACCCTCTTTGCCACCAGCATATACCCGGTCCTCACCCCGCTGGCCATAGACCCGGGTCATCCGTTCCCGCACGTGCACAACAAGAGCCTCAACATCGCGCTGCTGGTCGAGAGAACGCACACCAATCAGCTGCAGGAGCTCTTTGCCGTGGTGCAGGTGCCGGCGGTTCTGGACCGTGTCGTGCTCCTTCCGGGGTCCCCTGACCGGGCACGCTTCGTCCTCCTGGAGGACGTGATTGCCGCCCATCTCGGCATGCTGTTCGGCGGCTTCCGGGTGCTGGGCCACACCGTGTTCCGGGTGACCCGCAACACCGACCTCACGATCGATGAAGACGACGCCGAGGACCTGCTCCAAACGATCCAGGAAAACCTCCGCCAACGCATGCGGGGTGTTGCCGTCCGGCTGGAAATCTCCGATGCGGCGGAGGAGCGGTTCGTGCAAATGCTGGTCGGCGCTCTCGATTTGCAGCCCGAGGACGTCTACCGGGTTCCCGGACCAGTGGACCTGACGGTCCTCATGGCACTTCACAAGCTGGACGGCTTCCGGGCCCTGAAAGACGAGCCGTTGGTTCCAGGAGTGCCTCCCGCGTTCGCTTCCGGCGCAGATGTGTTCGACCTGATTCGCAGCCAGGACATCCTGGTGCATCACCCGTTCGAATCATTCGGCTGCGTCGTGAACTTTATTGATCGGGCGGCCGACGACCCCCAGGTCCTGGCCATCAAGCAGACCCTGTATCGCACCAGCGGAGCGAGCCCCATCATCCGCGCCCTGGAGCGGGCCGCGCAAAATGGC
>DATBSM010000332.1:0-2739 GCA_036559785.1 Gemmatimonadales bacterium | reverse complement strand
ACGCAGACGTAGCCCTGGACCGTCGCATTGCGAATCTCGCTGAGCGACTCGCCGGGGAACTGGTACAGCAAACGAAACGGACCGTCGGGAGTGCCGGGGGCGATCTGGGACTCGCGGCGGTCGCGCTCCGACAGCCGCGGCAGCAGGGAATCCTCCGGCCGCATCTGCACCCGGTCCCATCCAAACACTCGCCCGAGAAGACGCCGCAGCCCTAAGAACGCGCTCACGGTGCGGCTCGCCCGGGCGGCCGACTGGAGTGTGCGGATGTCGGCCACGCTCCGTCCGGCGCCGCCGCCCGGAAGATCCAGCACCGATACATCGTACAGGGGGACGTCGCGCAGCAGTTCGTGCGCGCGAAGCTTCAAGCTCAGATACTCGGCGGGGGATGCACGCATCGCAACCTACCGATCGAACGCCACGGCGACAGTGTTTCCGCCGCTCACCACAATGCCCACCCGCTCTCCCGGCTCCGGGCGATAGCGTCCCGACAAGAGGGCCGCGAGTGCAGCCGCCCCGCCCGGCTCCACCACAATCCTCATTGCCCTCCAGAATGTCTCCTGGGCATCTCGAATCGCCTGGTCGGTGACGAGCACGACCTCCGCCACATGTTTTCTCACGAGGGGAAACACCAGCTCGCCCACTCGCCGGGGTGCCAGCGAATCGGCCGCGATGCCGCCGGCCTCGGCGTCCACCGGCCGCCCCGCAGCAATTGCCCGAGTCAGCGTCGGCGCCAGCTCGGGCTCGACACCCACGATTTTCCGCCGGCCGCCGTACCAGGCGGCGAGACCGCCGATCAGTCCACCGCCGCCGACTGCGGTGATGATCGTGTCGAGATCGGGGGCCTGCGCTTCCAGCTCGAGACCGAGTGTTCCCTGGCCGAGGATGGTTTCCGCCTGGTCGAATGCATGCACCCGCATGGCGCCGGACTCGGCGGCCCAGCTCTCGCTCGCGGCGAGTGCATCGGCATAGCGCTCGCCGGTGACCACCAGGTCGGCGCCGTAGCTTTGAATCCGGTCCACCTTGGCAGGGGACGCGACGGTGGGAACGAAGATCCGGGCCGGCACACCCAGCGTCATCGCGGCAAAGGCGACCGCCGCCCCGTGGTTTCCGCCCGACGCCGCGACCACACCGACCCGAGGGACCGCTCGCAGCAGCAGGTTGGCGAAGGCTCCCCGGGCCTTGAACGATCCCGAATGCTGGATCAGCTCCAGCTTCAGCGTGAGCGGAAAGGAAGCTAGCCCCAGGTCGCGGCCGTCGAGCTCGAGCAGGGGGGTGCGGCGAATGTGGGGCCGGATGGTTTGCTCGACCGCGGTGATGCGTTCCCGGGTGATGGGGGCTTCACTACCATCTGGCAAAGGACCTCCGGCGTGTTCTGGGTGTCCTTTATCTTATCTTCTAAACATGCCTCTCCGCATCGCCATCCTCACCATCTCCGACGCCGGCAGCCGCGGCGAGCGGGCCGACGCGTCGGGCGATCACATCGTGACGTGGGCCAAGGAGCGCGGCTACACCATCGCCGAGCGGGCACTCGTTCCCGACGAGACAGACCGCATCGGGGCACTGCTGGCTGCCTGGGCCGACGGCGGCCGGGCCGACCTCATCCTCACCACCGGGGGAACCGGACTCACCGCCCGGGATGTCACGCCGGAAGCCACCCGCGCCATTCTCGAGAAGGAAGCGCCCGGCATCGCCGAGGCGCTCCGGATGAGCGTCTTCCCTCGCTACCCGCGGGCCGCGCTCTCACGCGGACTGGCTGGTGTCCGCGCCAGGACCCTGATCGTAAACCTGCCCGGCAGCCCCGGCGGCGTGCGCGATGGGCTCGATGTCTTGAGCCAGCTGGTGGACCACGCGGTGGAGTTGGTGCGAGGGGAGAAGACGGGGCACTAACTGGAAAGGGCTCGGCCAACGATAATCGTGATGTTATCGCTCCCGCCGCCCTCGAGGGCCTCTTGCAGTAAATCCTCACACGCCTGCCTGGCCGAGGTCATTGAGCGGAGCCGCTCCCGTATCCGCTCGTCGGACACGTGGTTGGTGAGTCCGTCGCTGCAGAGGAGCATGACGTGGCCCCAGTCCATGTCCAGCCCGGTGACCACCGGGGCAGTCTGGCGCCCGCCGATCGAGCTGGAGAGGGTATGCTCCAGCCGACTGCCGGCTGCCTCTGCCTGGCTCATGACCCCGAGGTCTACCAGCTCCTGGGCCATCGTCTGATCGCGGGTGATCTGGGTCAGCTCCCCGTTCCGGAGCAGATAGCAGCGGCTGTCTCCCACCTGCAGCAGGTAGGCGCGCGGCCAGACGCCCAGAAACAGGGTGAGGGTAGTGGCCATGCCCCGGTAATCAGGATTCTCATCTCCACGGCGCACAAGTTCCGTATGGCTCTGCAGAGCTCCTTCCTGGAGGGCCTGGGAGAACGCTCGATCGTCGGCCGAGCGCGCGGCATAGTAGCACCGCATGCTCCCGGAGACGTACTGGGTCACCGCCTCTAGAGCCATCCGACTCGCCTCTCCGCCCTTGGCTCCACCACCCACACCGTCCGCAACCATCATGAGAAAGGCCAGCCGCTCGGGGCCCGCCATCAGCTGGTCCGTCTGGGGCAGGCTGGTCTGGTGGACCACCATCTGCTTCTTCAGCGCGCAGATGAGGAAATGATCCTGATTCTCGGTCCGGACCTTCCCCGGGGGGGTGAGTCCGTAGACGTCGATCTCTTCGTCGAGCGGTTTCCGGTCGAGCGACACGGGGGCG
>DATBSM010000331.1:0-27695 GCA_036559785.1 Gemmatimonadales bacterium | reverse complement strand
AAGACCGATATTGGCGGCACGGTCGGCGCATCGGCCCGGTTCCGCGTGGGCAGCCTGCTCCACCTCCAGGTCAGCGCGGAGGACTACGTGTATAAGCCGAAGGCCGAGATCCCCGGCTTCGGGCCCAACGACGAGAAGAAGACCCAGAACGACATTCATCTTTCCTTTGGCGTGGGCATTCCGCTCCTTGGCCTGGGACAGATAGGTAAGTAATCCGTAGCACGCAAAACGAAGGGGCGACTTCGCTTAGGGAGTCGCCCCTTCTTTTTCTCGCCTCGGTCACCGCCTTCACGTGATGCCGTTCACGCTTGGGACCTCCGTGCCTTCACAGCGCCCCAAACCGGAATGTGCGATGCTGGTCCGGCCTGACGAACCGGCCCTGCCGCGCGCAGATATCCCGCGCCAGGTTCCGTTGCCAAACAATGTCCAATCACGGGAGTGTTTATGTCGATCACAAAGGTCCTCAGAACGATGTCCCGTCTGGTTGTGGCGGCTGTGACGGCTTCCGCAGTCGCCGCACCCGCGGCCGCACAGGGTGGCGTGGAACTGACGCCGTGGGTCGGGGCGTACATCCCGACCAGCAACTCGCTTGGCGCCCTCGGTCAGGACATCTCTCGCGACGTCGGCGGGGCCGCCGGTGTCCGACTCACCTTTTGGGGTACCGGCAACTTTGGGTTCGAGGCGACCGGTGGCTACGCCCCAGCCAAGATCGGTGACGAGACCATCAACCAAAGCGCAAGTACCGACCTCCTGCTCGCCAATGCGCGACTGCTGCTCGCCCTCTCACCGGTAACCAACAAGGTCGGCTTCTTTATCGCCGGTGGCCCGGCATTGCTCACTCGCGGAAGCGATCCCTTCGATAATAACGCC
Source organism: Gemmatimonadales bacterium (assembly GCA_036559785.1). Lineage (GTDB taxonomy): Bacteria > Gemmatimonadota > Gemmatimonadetes > Gemmatimonadales > GWC2-71-9 > CAVVWJ01. The sequence goes on along the minus strand of DATBSM010000331.1, from coordinate 26,825 downwards.
AGCAACACCGATTTCGGTGCCAACCTCGGCATTGGCCTCCGCTTCGGCGGTGGCGGGAACAGCCGGGTCGGCTTCCGCCTCGACTTCGAGGACTATCTCTACAATGGCGACTTCGGCGGCGGCGACGATTTCCAGAATGACCTCGTGACGTCATTGGGAGTCTCGATCTCGCTCGGAGGCAGGGCCAGCAGCGACTAATCAGGAGCTGTACGCTCGAGGGGCGTGCCGCCGGGACATTTTCCGGTGACACGCCCCTCGGGACGTCCAGCCTGTTTTGTCGTTCCCTGCCCTAGCGGCGGGCGCGCTTCCGGCTGCGGCTGCTCGTACTCTTCCGACTGCGGCTGCTGCTGCTCTTGCGGCTCGAGCTGGACTTGGCACGACGCCGCGTCGCCGCGCCCTTCCGTGCTGCGGCGGAGCGGGAGGACTTGGAGCGCGAGGCTGCCGCGCGGCCGCCTTTCCGCCCGCCTTTGCGAGAGGAGGTCTTGGTCTTCTTCTTCCCACGCCCGGATCCGCTCTTCTTGCCGCCGCCCTCCTCCTTGTTCACCGTAGCCCAGGCCCGCCGTGCCGCTTCACGGCCAGAGACCCCGCGCTTCTCGTACCCCTCCTCGATGTGCTCAGCCTTCCGCTTCTGTCTATTGGTGTAGGCCGACTTGTCGCCGCGTGGCATCGTAATCGTCTCCCGCTTGAGTTGAGTCGAGTACCCCGTGGGATCGACCACGGAGGCCCGGACGATGCAAGTATAGATCGCTGAAAGGCGGCGGCTGTGGGACGGGTCACAGGAAAGGTGGGTGGAACGGGCGATTAGGCCCGTTCCCGGCGAGATGAAGAAGAGGGGGATTTTGGGGGAGTAGCAGCGAAAGCACTGGGTTAGACAGCTCATCCGGCCACAGAGCAGGGGGCCCAGGGCTCGTTCGGACGTCTCGCAGGTCGCCGTCCATCCGCACTTCCACTGTGGCCAAGATAGAGTCGCGGCAGAGGGGTGCTGTGCGGTGGATCACACCTGAAGAGCATAGTGACGCGAGGGCGATATATTGAAGATTTCTGGATCCAGCCGACGGCCAGACGCCATTCAGGAGCGTGATTCGTCGCCCGCGAAGCGCTCCGCCTTGAGGCCGGCGAGCGCCACGCGCAGGCGGCGGGCGCCTTGGGCAGTGGGGTAGCGGTCGATCAGTCTGCGAAGCTCCGCCATGGCCCGGCCGGGGTCCTTCAGATCCTGTTCGTAGAGTTCCACCAGGGCAAGGCCGACGCGGAAATCGTCCCGCGGTGGTAGCGGGCCACCGGCGCGGAGGTTGTCGAGCTCGATGGCGGCCGTCTCCGCCTGGCTGAGAGGACCGGCCAGGAGCGCCGCGCGCCGGAGCGTGGCCTCCACCCGTTGCGGCTTGTTCCGTGCCCGCTCCGCATAGGCGTCCGCGGCCGCTTGCAGGTGCCCCCTGGCGGCGAGAGTCTCTATGCCGGAATATCCGGCGCCTACCCGTACGATTCCGAAATTGGAGACGGCGTGGAAGAAGCCGTCGATCACCGGCTCCAGAATGCCGGAGAGGAACCCGACGGTTAGGCCGTAGATCGCCCAGAGCGCGCCGACCAGCTGCAGGGCTCTCGGATCCGCACCGGTGAGAGTTAGGAGCACCGCGATCACGGTCCACGCCAGCGCAATTGTTCCAACCACCAGTCGGACGAGGCCGAGTGGTTCTTCCGTCCAACGGTCCGCCCGGTTGACCTCAGGCGTGACCCGTTTGATCGCCGAGCGAAAAGGAGAGAAAATGCTCAAGGTTCAAAGATTAGGGAACGTACCGGAACCTGCAAGCGAGGGGGCCGGTCGCTCGGTTGACTTTCACTGCGGGCGAGTTGAGGCTTTGCTCATGTCACGACCGGTTTCACGTCGCACCTTCCTGGAAGCCAGCGGCGTTGCGGCGGCCACGGCGGCGCTGCCCTCGACCTCGGCCGCAATCCTCGGTCGCGGGGCCAGTCGGCCCGCCGCGGTCAGCTCCAGCAACGGCCTCCGGGCGGTGAACCGCGCCATGGAGCTCGTGCTCGGCGGCGCGGATACCCTCGACGCCGCGGTGGAAGGCGTCAAGATTCAAGAGCTCGATCCAGCCGACAACTCGGTGGGCTACGGCGGGCTTCCCAATGAGGACGGGGTGGTACAGCTCGACGCCTCCTGTATGCACGGGCCTACCCGGCGCGCGGGCGCGGTGGCTGCCCTTGAGGGAATCAAGACGCCCAGCGAGGTGGCGAGGCTGGTGCTCAAGTATACCGATCACATTCTGCTGGTCGGGGAGGGCGCCAAACGCTTCGCGTTGTCCTATGGATTCAAGGAGGAGGACCTGCTGACACCCGAGTCCCGGCAGCTCTGGCTCACCTGGCGCGCCAATCGAGGACCGGACGACGATTGGCTCGACGTGCCGGACAACGAGCCGCTGGTCGCGAGGCCCACTGGCACCATCAATCTCAATGTGGTCAACGCCAAGGGCGACGTCTCGTCGATTACGACAACCAGCGGACTGGCCTGGAAGATCCCCGGACGGGCGGGTGACTCCCCGATCGTGGGGGCGGGACAGTACACGGACAACGATGTCGGCGCCGCCGGATCCACCGGGCGGGGCGAGGCGAACATTCTGGCCTGCGGTGGGTTCCTCACGGTCGAAGGCATGCGAAGAGGACTCAAGCCGGCCGATGCCTGCCTGGAAACGCTCAAGCGTGTGGTCCGGCTGACCCCGCCTCGTCTTCTGAAAGAGGGACGGCCAACATTCAACCTGTCCTATTACGCGGTGAACAAGCGCGGCGAGTTCGGGTCTGCCTCGCTGTACCCCACCAAGTACGCGGCGCATGACGGCAAGGACGGCGCCTTGCGTGATACGGCATATCTCTACGACAAGCGGGCCTGATGCGTCTGATCCATCTGCTGCTCCCCGCGGTGCTCTGGGCCGCGAAGCTGAACGGGCAGGTCCCCGAGGGACCTGAGTCGGCCGATACGGTCAGCGACGCGGAGTCGGCTGCCGACACGGTCGAGGCTGTGAATGAGCCTGCTCAGGACACGCCGTGGAGAACCAGCTACTTCCCCTACATCACCGGGGGCTCCAACGATGGTCCGGTGCTGGCGTTTCGGGTCCACCACTTCCAGCCGGCCGAGTATGACGCTCGAGTCACCACCAACGCAGCGCTGACCGCCGACGCGGGGATCACCTCTCGTGGAAGCCGTCAGATCACCGTCAGGTATCGTGCGCCCCAACTCTGGAAGGATTGGCGGGTGAGCGCGCTCGCAGGAGTGGGACGGGAGGCGCGCTTCGGGTATTTCGGGCTGGGCAACGAGACCGTCAAGGACAACGACGCCGATACCCCGGAGCAGCCCTACATCTACCGCGTGCGGCGCGCGCGCTACGGTGGCAAGGTCGAGGTGACTCGCCGGCTCCGAGGGCCGCTCCAGGTCGGAATGCTCGCCAATGTGGAATGGACCCGCTTCACCACCCTCCCGGGACCTTCCCTGTTCAAGACCGACTTCGGACCCGAGCTGCGGGAGACCGACGTTTTCGGCCGAGTCGCCCTGGTCTACGATACCAGAGACAACGAGTACAACACGCATAAGGGTCTCTTGCTCGAAGCAGGGGCGCAGGCGGGAAGCGGGGGAGACAACTACACCCGGCTCTACACCGTGTTGCGTGGTTATCTCCCTGTCCGAGAGGGCACCGTTGCCGCCGCGCGGTTGGTGGCGTCGGCCATGGGCGGGAATCCCACGCTCAACGCGCGACTCTACGTACCATCGTGGGAGAACCAGATACCGGTGCTGGGCGGACAGTATTCCCACCGCAGCTTCGACACCGGGCGCTTCGCCGGCGAGCACCTGCTCCTGGGCAATTTCGAGATCCGACACGACCTGCTGCCGTTCGGTGACCTGGGGGCGGTCACCCTGCTGGCTTTTCTCGATGCCGGCCGGGTGTTTGAGGGAGAGAAATTCAAGCTGACGACCACCGGGGTGAAAGTCGGCGGCGGTGGCGGAGCGGTGGTTCGAATCCTGCGCTCGTCGATTCTTACCTTCAACTTTGCCGGTGGCCCGGACGGGTTCAGATTCTCGTTGGGGAGCGGGTGGATGTTCTAAGAAGCAGGAGCGTAAGCGCTGTTGGTGTCACGCTACCTTAGTCGCAACCTGGAATCCAGCGGCCTCCAGCACCTCTCTCAGCGTCGTTTCGCCCCGGTCCCGCGCATACCACTTGCGCACCTGCGGATACAGCTCCGCCTTTGCTGTCGTTGCGCGATTGGCCATCACCCAGGCCTGGAGCTCGGCCGGTCGCGGGCCCCAGTGTCCTACCTCCTGGAACCGGTCGTCAAGCGCGATCACGATCGGGATCGAGCGAGAGCCGTTGGTCAGATACTGATCCATCAGCTCGGGGTTCTCGTCGCGCAGAATCACTCGGAGCTCGAGGGCGGGAGCCAGACTCACCAGCTTGGCAAGGATCGGCACGGTGTTCGACGCATCGCCACACCAGTCTTCCGCGATCACCAGCAGCTTTCGGCCGGCTCCGGGCGGCACCGCCGCCAGGGCCCAATCCGGAACACGAGCCAGATTATAGATCCCCTGCCACAATCCGCAGTGCTCGGCCTTGCATGAAGCGACAAACGCCTCGAACGACTGCGCCTTCTCCCACAATGTCCTGAAATCCAGCATTTCATCTCCGGTAATGCGACTCCACAACAACATGGCCACCGGCCGAGAAGTTCCCTTTACCGGGCTCTCTGAGCCGCTGCCCCGCTGCCCGCTTGTTTACAGCTCCTCGATCTTGATCCCTCGCTTGGCCAGCTCCGCCACGTAGCCATCGAACGGGATGGCTTCGTCGGGGGTGCAGACCCCCTTGGCCTTGACCCGCCCGTCCACCTGCATCTGACCGGTAATGGACAGGGAGTAGCCGGTGGTGCGCATCATCGCGCTGATCCCATGCTTGGCGTCGTAGTAGTCGATCAGCCGAAAGGCGACTCTTGCCGGCTTCCCGCCTTTCTGGCCCGCCACCTGCACCTGGAGCGCAACCAGGTCGCGGCCCTCGGGCTTGTGAAGCCGGGGATGCACGGCGGCGATAAACAGGTCCCGGGGAGTCACCTTCTTGCCCTTCACGTCGATGGGCTCGTTTCCCAGCAGCCCCAGCTCGCGGATCGGCCGCATGATCGCCACGTGGCCCGGGTAGCGGAGCGTCTTGTACTCCATGACGTCGATCTTGCCCTTGTAGGCAAAGGGCAGCGTGCTGATCCCGCCGCCGGTGTGAAAGGCCTCCAGGGTTCCGACCGGTGAGGGAAAGTCCACCGGCTCGACTTCGCTCAGGGCATCGACCTGCACCGGCTTGCCACCGCGCAGCACCCAGGAGGGTGTGGTGTAATAGTCGAGCGCGCCCTCCAGCGAATACACGATCTGATAGTTGAGCGGCGGCTCGGGGGCCTGGGGCAACCCACCGACGAAGATCTTTACCCTCTCAGCCCGGTCCAGGCGCCTGATCCCCTCCGCCGCCAGGATGTTGACCATACCGGGCGCCAGGCCACAGTCGGGGATGACCGAAACCCCGTTCTTGACGGCCTGGTTGTGCAGCTTCTTCTGCTCCAAAACGATGTCGGTGTTTCCACCGAGGTCGGAGAAGTGGCAGCCGCACTCGACTGCGGCTTTGGCCATGGGCTCGTTGTAGTAGTAAGGGATGGCACTCATGACCGCTGCTTGGCCATCGAACGCCGCATGGACCGCCGCAGAGTCGGTGACATCCAGCCGAATGGTGCGGAGGCGGCCCTTCCAGTCGCCCGCGAGGAACTTGGGCAGCTTTCCAGGCTTGAGATCGGCCAGGGTAACCTGGCTGACAGCGGGATTCTGGAGGAGATCGTAGGCGCAGGCACAGCCCTGCAGTCCAGCACCGAGAACTAGCAGTTTCATTACGACAGTCCGGGAGGAAGAAAAGAGTAAAGTCCCGAAAGTTAACCAGAAAGCGTGAGAAGTGAGAGGGAGAAGTGAGAAGCCAGAGGGAGGGGGGATTAGGGTTTTTCCCGAGTCCCCTCGAAGAACGTCATGCCCCTCGGCCGCTCCGGGGTCTTGGTCATCATGAGGATACGAGGGCGGCCAGGCCCAAGCGGACGGATCTGAAGCCAGTCACCAACGAAGAATGCCACCGAGTCCCCGCCCCATCGGGCTGGATCCCGCACGGCCTGGGCCAGGAGCCGTGGCTTGCCGGTAACTCCCACGACACACAGGTCTCTTCGAGCCTTACACGGCACCACACGAGTGAAAACCGGATTGCCCAGCAACACGGCCAGGCTCGATTCGGCACGCGCCCGCTCCGCCGCGGGTATCGGACGAGGGTCTGGGTCAGCAGGGGGGGCATTGAAGCTATAAAGCCCCTTGGACGCCGAGGCGATCAGCGACTTACCGTCGGGGCCCCACCCGACATCAACGGGCCTTCCCGCGTCCTTGGGCAGCACCAGCTCCCGTTCGCCGCCGCTCAGCAGGTTCATCACCCATATCGAGGCAGGAGTCGAGTCGGTGAGGGACGTCCCGCGCAGAAAGGCCAAGCCAACACCGTCGGGCGAAAGCGCCGGCGCCAGCTCGCCGACGTTGGTGAAGGTGACACGAACCGGAGGGCCGCCCTCGGGGCGCACGGCATAGAGGTCGGAGTTAGGCCCTTCGCCGCCCACGAATACGGCATAGGGATCCCGCCCGATCTCCATCTGGCCCCTGAGCGGCGGAAGGGTGGGGTCACAACTAGAAACCAACAGCGTAAGCGGGAAGATCAACCGCCTGAGCTGTAAGCGGGGAAAACCCAAGGTCCCGCTCACGGCTTACCGCTCACCGCTTACGCTGTTGACCCTGAGCAGCCACCATCCATTCGGATCCACCTCCATCTTGCTCGGCTGCTTGCCGATCCCCTCAATCACCTTGTGCGTCTTGGGTCCATTCAGGTCCACCCTCACCAGCTTGCCATCCACCAGCAGCTCGAGATTCGGGATCCGATATGTCCCCCACTCCGGCTTCTGAGTCTGGGCAAGGTCGAGCGTCAGCTTCTTGCCGCGGTGCTTCCAGCGCACTTCGAGGATCGGATAGCCCGGCTGAGTCAGCGACTGGCGGAAGTACCAGTCGAGATCTTTTCCCGCCGCTTGGGACATGACCCTGGCAAAGTCGCTGGAGATGGCGGTGCTGTCCTTATAGCTCGAGTAGTAGCGGCGAAGGCCGGCAAAGAAGGCCGAGTCGCCCATGAGACCGCGGAGCTGGTGCAGCACCCACCCGCCCTTCTGGTAGCTGTTGGTGTTGAGCAGCGCCATCAGGTCCCGCTGGGCGGTATCTACCACCGGCCGCTCGCTCGCCTTCGAGGAGAGCACCTCGTCCGCCGACTCTTTCATGCTCGCGCGGAAGGCGCTGTCGCCATCGGCGTGACCGATCCAGAGGGCGGCCAGGTAGGTGGCGAACCCCTCCGACAGCCAGAGATGGGGCCACTCCCGCGGTGTAACGGCATCGCCGAACCATTGGTGCGCCGTCTCGTGCGCCACCAGCGGTTCCTCCAGTTTCTTGTCCCGGTAGAGCTTCTGGTCGTAGAAGATGGCGGTGGCGTTCTCCATCCCGCCGAACCGGGTGCTCGACTCCACGTGCGCCAGTGCCGGATACGGGAACGGCCCGAACAGCCCGCTGAAGTAATCCACCATGTCCCCCGCCCGGCGGAACGGGCCTGCGACAGCATAGGCCGAGTCCTGCGGATAGGCCCATACCGAGAGCGGCACGCACTTTACGGCGCAGCCGGCTTGGGGGAGCGCGCTGCGCGCCAGCCGCCCCATACCAACCACCATGTTGTAGACCGGGATCGGCGTATCCAGACGGTAGTGCCAGACGGCATGGCCATACGGCAGGGTGTCGATCGACTCCAGCACGCCATTTGCGATCACCTGTTGCCCGATCGGTGCCTGCACGTGGAACGCGACGGTGGCCTTGTCCGCCGGACGGTCGTCGGACACCAGCCACAGATGCGCCCGGTCGGGCCAGTTGTCGGCGAACACGGTGCGGTCGCCGTACTGATTTTCGCCGATGATCAGGCCGTCCCGAGTGAAACCACGGTAGCGCACCCTGGTGCTGAGAGTGTCGCCGGGCTGCTTCTGATGCGGCACATCGATCTCGGTCGAGGACCGGGCGTACATCGTACGCGAGATCCGGGTGTTGGGCTTTCCGTCAATCAGCACCCGAATCACCCGCATGGCGGAGTCCAACTGCATCCTGACCGGCTCGGTGGAGCCGAGTCGCCAGGTGATCTGCACTTCGCCCAGCACGTGGGTGCCGGTGTCGCTGGGGACCAGGGTGATGTCGTAGTGAAGGGCGTCGTGCGGGGGAGACGCCACTTGCAACAGCAGGAGTAGGGGAAGCATGCCGAAAGCGTAAACGGTCAACGGTAAACAGTAAACGGGACAGCCCCCGTTCACCGTTCACCGTTTACTGTTTACGCCCTTATTTTCCTAGTCGCGCCCGATAAAACTCCAGTATTCGCGCCCACGCCTTCTCCACCTGTGGACCGTCCGACCCCTGCCGCCCGGGCTTCAGGAAACCATGTCCCGTGCCCGGATATACCTCAGAGGTGAACGTCTTCCCGGCCGACTGCATCTCGGCCGTGACCATGGGCAGGCTGGCGTTGATCCGCTCGTCGTTCTCCCCGTAGATGCCGAGTACCGGCGCTTGGATCTTCTTGAGGTCGGCGGTATCAGGAGCGGGACCGTAGGCCACCACGGCCGCGCGGAGCTTGGGGTTGTTGGTGGCGTAGCGGAAGCTCTGTCCCCCGCCCCAGCAGAAGCCGATGGTCCCGATCTGATCCGTCGCCACCGATGGTAGGCCGTTCACGTAGGCGTAGACCGCGTTGAGGTCGGCGGTGATCCGATCGGGCTCGAGCTGGGCAATCAGCTTCCGGCCGGAGTCGGGATCGGCCGGCGTAATGCCGTATTTGGAGGAGAGCAGGTCGGGCAGGATCGCGACGAACCCTTCCTTGGCCAGCCGGTCGGCCACTTTCGGCTCCCAGTCGGTGAGGCCGAAGATCTCATGGATAACGATGACCGCGGGCGCCTTGGTCTTGCGCTCGGGATAGGCGACGTAGGCCCGGATCGAGTCCTGCCCGCGCTTGATGTAGATCCATTCGCCGTGGGTGGTGACCCGGTCCCTGGGGACTTCGGGCAGCTTCCCCTGGCCGGTGAAGCTCTGCATGGCTGCGGCCCCGATCAAGAGCACCACCAGCCCCACCAGGACGTAGGTCGCAACTGCGCCGCGACGCGAATCGTGCGGCGTGATCACTGTACCTCCCAGTACTCGACCCGGTTCTCCATGAGCAGCGGCACTGCGATTCGCGAGTCCTTGGGGTCTACGTCGATGTCGGCAGGAGAGGGCACCTTGGACGCCACCTTGCGGGCCGTGCCGTTTTCCAGGACGAAGAGGCTGGAATCGGTCCAGCTGGTCACCAGCAGCCGACCATCGGGGAGGAACACGACGCCGTCCTGCTGACCGGGACCGGAGCCGATTGACTCGACATCCTTGTCGCCCGGCTTCCAGCCATAGATCCCCTTGCCGAGGAAAGACACGATCACGAAGCGTCTCCCCTTGGCGTCCCAGGTGATGCCGTTGGGCCCCTCGAGCTTGGCCGAGGTGAGGACGGCCGTGGCGCCGCCCCTGGTCACCCGGTACACCTGGTCCGGGCCGGGGTGGGAGACATCGCCCTTGGGTCCGAAGAGGACCCCGGTATCGGTCATATAGACCGCTCCGTCCGGTCCCACCGTGGCGCCATTGAGGAATTTGGCTTTACCCTTGGTGCTGACATTGGCGATCAGCGCGCCGGTGCGCTTGTTGAAGGCGCGAGCGAAGTCGATATCCGCTACCCACAGCGTGTCGCCGCTGATGGCCAGCCCCTTGGGCGCATTCAGAGTGACACCCTTTTTCCCACCCTCGATGAATTTGACCGTGTAAGAAGCTCCGTCGGGCCGGAGCCGGCTGATGTATCCGTTGTTGTCCTTCTGGGTCGGCGCACCGTTGATGTTGGCCACAAACCAGATGTCGAGGTCGCGATCGTAGCGGGCCGACTCAGGGCCCTGGAGGTTCGGGGTCTCGCCCACCTTCCGGAACATGGCCGACTCTTGCTCGTAGACGGCGGCTGAATCAGCCAGGGCGGCATCCTTAGCCCCGGAACCGCTGGATTTGCAGGCGCTGGATACCAGGGCCGCAAGGGCCGCCAGCGTCAGGGATGGTGTGAGGTAGTGCCGGAGCATGGGGACGGTCTCCACTCTCAGAGGAAGAGGAAAGTATAAGGGCAGCGGGGCAGCGGGGCAGCGGGGAAGTAGGGGCGGGGCGGGGTTATGAGTCCTCCGGCGGACCACCGGCCTTGGCGACCTGGTCCGCCCGCACCTTACCCGTATCGAACCGCTTGGCCGCCGCCAGCATCGTCTCGATGGTCTCGTCCGCATCGGCGGGCCCGCGCTTGAACCGGATCGGATTGATCCGGGCGACAACGAACGGCCGGAGGTAGGGGCTCTCGAAGCCGCGCTCCTTAAGCGCCTTCATTGCCTCGGTCACCGCGGCGTCCAGCTCCAGGATCCGGGCTGAGCGCTCTCGCCTCATCTCCAGCGCCTTGGGCAGCGCCGAGGCCTCCCATTTTTCCACCCGGCGGAGGATCGGGTGATAGGCCCCGCCGGCAAAGCGGCCGTTCCCCTGGTAGCAGAGTCCGAGCGTCAGGAGCGCGGGTTCCTCGAACTCGATCTCGTAGTCCTTCTCCGGACTGCTCTCGGTCTCCGCCAGCAGCTCGGCCAGCCGGATCACCTCCAGCGAGCGCTCGCGCAGGTTGTGGGCTTTCTCGGTATTGAGCAGCAGGATCCGATGGGCGACTTCGATGTCGGGCACCACGATGGCGACGACCGATCTGGCGCCGAGCAGCCGGAGCGCGGCCAAGCGGTGATTCCCATTTGGGGTCCAATACGAAGGCTTCCCTTCCCGTCCTTCCCGTCCTTCCCGGCCTTCCTCGCTGCGCACCACGATCATCGGGTCCAGATACCGGCCGAGCTTATCCATTGCCGCGGACAGCCGCTCGACATGGGGCTGGGAGAGATCGCGCTGGTATGGGGTTGGCTCGACCAGGTCGATCGGGAGGGCGGCGAAGATCTGCCAGTGGCCACCCAGGGGGTCTTTGTACGGAGCGAGGACGATGCCGCCGTCGGCCGCGATGGCCTCGGCCAGGCGTGACACGGCTGCGGGCAGGGTGCCCGCGCCGATGGCGTCAGGAGCGACGCCGCGCGAGCGAGGCTCGGCTGCCGCTCTTTTCTTGCGCCGTGGCTTGCTTTCGCTCTTGCCCGCGGCACGCTTGGCGGTCTTCGATTCGGCCACTGGAACCTCGTGTTTCTGGACCAGGAGGTATGTAAACCCTCAGGTCAGGTTCACGGAAGGATGAATATGGTAATGCACGGCTTTCGCATGCATGTTTGAAGGCCCTCCACCCAAGGTCAAGTATGCGCACCCGTAAACTCCGGTTTGCGCTCCCGTTCGCCTGCATCCTCGTTCCCGGGCTCCACGCCTCTCCCGCCCCGACCCCCCATCGGGTCACGATTCTCTATGACGCGTTCGGTGGAAGGCCAGGACTGATTCGCGACTGGGGGTTTGCCGCCCTGGTGGAGTACGGTGGGAAGCGCATTCTGTTCGACACCGGCAACAATGCCGCGATCTTCTCCCGGAATGTGCGGGCGTTGGGAATCGACCTCACCCGCCTCGACTTCGTGGTGATCTCCCATCGCCACGGAGACCACACCTCCGGGCTGAGCCACGTTCTGCGGCTGAACCCGAAGGTGAAGGTCTATGCGCCGAGAGAGTCCTTTGGTGAATTCGGAAGCGCCATACCGGGCTCTTTCTATCGCCGAGACGAGACCCTGCCGGATTCGATGCGGTATTTCGCCGGCAGCGCGCCAGCCGAGTTTGCCGCGGGCAGCGTGTGGCCGGAGATGAACGTCCAGTGGATCGACAGCCTGACTCAGGTCGCCCCGGGGGTGACCATCATCTCGACCGTGTCCAGGACTCCTGGTACTCTCGAGCTTCGGGAGCTGTCGCTCGCGGTGCGCGGCCCTGAGGGACTGGTGCTGCTCGTCGGCTGCTCTCATCCAGGAATAGAGACGATCCTCGAAGCCTCGCGCCCCCTGGGTGAGCGGGTCCAACTCATCTTCGGTGGCTTGCACCTGCCCGCCGCGGCGGACACGACGATTGGCCGTATCGCATCCTCTCTGAAGGATCGCTGGGGTGTCGCCAGGATTGCGCCGGGTCACTGTACTGGCGAGCCGGCATTTGCCGCGTTAAGGCGGATCTTTGGCCCCCAGTATGTCTACGCGGGACTAGGGGTGGTCATCGAGGTTCCGTAGGCCACTCTTGCCGACCCGCCGGGCTGGCAGAATATTCTGCCAGCCCTGACAGCCGCTCCTCATCCATGTCGACTTCCCGGGCGCGGATTCCGAGACCGCTCCCCATCGCACGTCGCCCCCAACCTCGTGAGGTGAGCGATGGCCCCGACCGAATTGAGCAGGGAACAGCAGATCCAGCAGGATGTGAAAGACCTGCACCGGCTCGGCTATGCCCAACAGCTGTTCCGGGAGATGGGCGGCTTCTCGAACTTCGCCATCTCCTTCTCCATCATTTCGATCCTCACGGGCGCCGTGCTGCTGTACGGTTACGGTCTCAAGTTCGCCGGCCCCGTCATCAACACCGTGGGTTGGCCACTGGTCAGTGTGCTCACGCTCTGTGTCGCAGCCTCCATGGCGGAGCTGGCGTCGGCGTATCCGACGGCGGGAGGGCTCTACTTCTGGGCCTATCGGCTGGGGGGCCGAGGCTGGGCCTGGACCACTGCGTGGCTCAACATGATCGGCCAGATCACCATCACCGCCGGCATCAACGTCGCGGCCTCCATCTACATCATCGGGGCGATCACCCGCATCTTCAACGTGCCGGCAGACGCCACGGTCCCCGTCTTCGGCTCCCCCACCAGCTGGTACTTCCAGATCTTCGTGATGGTGCTGATCATGATCCCCCAGGTGCTGATCAACATCCGGGGCATCCGGCTCACCGCCCGACTCAACGATTTCAGCGTCTACTGGCACATCGTAGGCGTCGCCGTGATCGTGGCGCTGCTGATCTTCCTGGGCCAGCACCACAACAGCCTGGCGTTCATGTTCTCCGGCTTCACCAGCGTGAACCCGCTCGACGCCTCCTCCGCCGATCTCGGCAGGGGTGTCCCTGAGCCGGCGCTGGTCTTCGGCAACTTCAAGTTCCCGTCGCCCCTCTTCGCGCTGGTCCCGGGCCTCACCGATCTGTACCGGGCCGCGCCGTTCGTGCTCTGCTTCCTGCTGGCGACGCTGCAGGCGCAGTGGACCTACACCGGCTACGACGCCTCCGCACACGTGGCAGAAGAGACGGTCATGGCTCGGCTCAATTCGGCCTGGGGCGTGTTCCTGTCGGTGGCGGTGTCGGCGGTGGTGGGATACATCGTGCTGCTGGCACTGACCTGGTCGATCCCCGAGGGGAAGGTGGCCGAAACCGCGGCCGACGCCTACCCGGTGCTGTATATCGTCTACAACAATCTCTCGACCTTCTTCGCCAATGTCGTGGCGGTCATCATCGGCGTGGCGATGTGGCTCTGCGGTCTGGCCTCGATAACCTCGATGGGCCGGATGTGGTACGCGTTCGCCCGCGACGACGGGATGCCCGGCTCACACCTCATCAAGCAGGTGAGCCCCAAGTACCGCACTCCGGTCTGGTCGATCGTCATCACCAGCGTGCTCGCGGTGCTGATCTGCATCTACGCGGCGGCGTTCTTCGTGGTGACCTCGATCAGCACCATCACCCTCTATCTGGCATACATGTTCCCGATCTATCTCAACTGGCGGAACAAGCGCCGAGGCCAGGGGGAGTTCACCACGCCGGCGACGGCGCCCTGGAGCATGGGCCGGTGGGGGCCACTGGTAAACGTGATCGCGATCGTATGGGTTGTGATTATTTCGGTGATCTTCAGCCTGCCGCCCAATGAGCTGGTGCTGTGGACCATGCTGGGCCTTGCGGTCGTGCTCACTCTCTATTGGCACCTGTCAGCCAAGAGGAACTTTGTCGGCCCCAGCAAGACCGACGAAGCGGCGCTCCGGAAGCTCGAGGCGGCGTTCGCACCCGCTACGGCGAGTTAAGTAGTCGCATGCAGAATCTGCTCATTGGGGACCGGCGCCCAACCGGTGCCGGCACGATCAGTGTTACCGAGCCTTCCCGGGCCAAGCCGATGGCCGAGGTGGCGTCGGCCGGCCCGGCGGAGCTGGATCAGGCGGTTGCCGCGGCGAGCCAGGCATTTCCCGCCTGGTCGGAGAAGACCGCCGTGGCGCGGGCGGAGATCCTGTTCCGCTTTTCGGACGTGGTGCGGGCCCACGTGGATGAGCTGGCGACGCTCGAGGCCCGCAACGTGGGCAAGCCGATCGGCGATGCGCGGTGGGAGGCCAACCACGTCGCCGACACGCTGCGCTATTACGCCGGGGCCGCCGACAAGTTCTTCGGGGAATCGATCCAGACCAGCAAGCCCGGCATCGACATCACCTTGCGCCAGCCGCTCGGGGTGGTGGGGTTGATCGTCCCCTGGAACTTTCCCATGGTGATCGCCACCTGGAAGCTGGGACCGGCGCTCGCGTGCGGAAACACCGTGGTCCTCAAGCCGGCGAGCCTGACGCCGCTCACCGCGCTCCGCCTGGGAGAGCTGGGGCTGGAGGCCGGGCTTCCGCCCGGGGTGCTCAACGTGATTCCCGGACCCGGCGCCAGGATCGGCCAGCAGCTCTCGGCCCATCCCGACATCGCCAAGATCGCGTTCACCGGCGAGACCGAGACCGGGCGCCGGATCATGGCGACCGCCGCGGAGACGATCAAGCGGGTGTCGCTCGAGCTGGGCGGTAAGTCGCCCAACATCGTCTTTGCCGACGTGGACATCGAGGAGGCGGCCAAACACGCCTGCGCCTCGGTGTTCGCCAACGCGGGCCAGGACTGCTGCGCCCGGGCCCGGGTGATCGTCGAGCGCAAGGTGTACTCGAAGCTGGTCGAGGCGATGGCCGCTGTCGCCACCACCATGCGGGTGGGCGACCCGCTGGACGCGAAGACCGAGATGGGGCCCGTCATCTCCGCCGGCCAGCGCGAGCGTACCGAGACCTACGTCGCCCTGGGCAGACAGGAGGGCGCACGCCATGTGTGTGGCGGGGAGCGACTCGAGGGCGACGGCTATTTCCTTCGGCCGGCGATCTTCGCCGACGCCCGGCCCGGCATGCGGATCGTGGATGAGGAGATCTTCGGGCCGGTGGTCGTCGTGATTCCCTTCGACACCGAGGCGGAGGCCATCGCCATCGCCAACGACTCGATCTACGGCCTGTCAGGATCGCTGTGGACCAACGACCTCAAGCGGGGTCTCCGGGTGGCCCGCGCAGTGCGCACCGGCGTCTTGTCCGTCAACTCTTCGTCCAGCGTCCACTTGCAGGCCCCGTTTGGCGGGTTCAAGCAGTCGGGGCTGGGACGCGAGCTGGGGATGCATGCCATGGAGCATTATACCGAGCTGAAGAACATCTATTTCGAGACGAACTAGAGTGAAGACGATCTCTCTGGCCGAGCTGGAGCAGATGGCGACCGCCGGCAGCGTGGATACCGTGCTGGCCGTGTTCCCTGATCAGCAGGGCAGGCTGGCCGGGAAGCGGTACACCGCTCGCACCTTTCTGAGCCAGGCGCGCGAGGGATGGGAGGGATGTGACTACCTCCTCGGCTGCGATGTCGAAAACGAACCGCTCCCGGGGTACAGCTCGTTCTCATGGGAGCGGGGCTACGGCGACTTCATGGTCCGCCCCGATCTCGACACCCTGGTCCTGATTCCGTGGCTCGACCGGACCGCCCTGGTCCTGGGTGACATCGAGGGAAAGGACCATCAACCCCTACCGGTGGCGCCCCGCCAGATCCTGCAGGCACAGGTGCGCCGCGCCGAGAAGATGGGTCTCACGATCCGCATAGCATCCGAACTCGAGTTCTACGTATTCAACGACAGCTATGAACGGGCGGGCGCCCGGCGCTACCAGGACCTGGACACCTCCGGCAAGTACATCCAGGACTATCACATTCTGCAGACCACCAAAGAAGAGAAGCTGATGCAGCCCCTGCGCCGGTATTTCGACGCGCTCGGCTTTGAGGTGGAGAACTCGAAGGGCGAATGGGGACCGGGACAGGAGGAGCTCAACCTTGGACACGAGGAACCGGTGGAGATGGCCGACCGGCACAGCATCTTCAAGCACGGGGTGAAGGAAGTGGCCGCGCTGATGGGAATGTCGGTAACCTTCATGGCCAAGTGGAACACCAATCTCGCCGGCAGCTCCTGCCATCTGCACAGCTCGATTTGGGACAAGAAGACCGGCGACCCCCTCGGCTGGGACCCGAAGGGGCCGGCCCACATGTCGGCCCGACTGCGCGCCTGGGTGTCGGGGCAGCTCGAGCTGGGACGGGAGCTGAGCGTATTCTATGCGCCGTACGTGAACAGCTACCGCCGCTACCAGGCGGGCACGTTCGCGCCGACTCGTCTGGTGGCAGGCGTCGACAATCGGACCTGTGGCATCCGGATCCTGGGACATTCAGCCAAGGCGATCCGAGTGGAAAATCGCTGTCCCGGCGCCGACGCTAATCCCTATCTGGCGTTTGCAGCCACGATCGCGGCCGGTCTATACGGGATCGAGCAGGGTCTCAAGTTCGAGGGACTTTACACCGGCAACGCCTACGCCGATCCCACGGTACGTGAAGTGCCCAAGACGCTGTACGAGGCGGTTGAGCTGCTGGCGGGCTCGAAGGCTGCACGTGCCGCCTTCGGCGATGTGGTGGTAGAGCACTACGTGAACACCGCCTTGCAGGAGCAGGCGGTCTACGATCGGCGGGTGACGGACGTGGACCTGCAACGAAACTTTGAGCGGGCCTGACCGGTCCGGGGACACCTATGCCTCGTCTCGAAGGTAAGGTGGCGGTCATCACCGGTTCCGGCGCCGGACTCGGCGCCGAGGCCGCCAGGCTGTTTGCTCGGGAAGGTTGCGCGGTGGTGGTGAGCGACATGGAGACCACCGCTGGAGAGCAGGTCGTGCGTGAGATCAAGGGCGGAGGCGGCAAGGCGGCGTTCATCGCGGCCGACGTCCGCTCCACCGCCCAGGTCGAAGCGCTCTACGCCGGCGCCCGGAAGGCCTTCGGCAAGGTCAACGTGCTGTACAATAACGCCGGGGTCTCGCCGGGTGACGACGACGGTGTGGTGAATACTGCGGACGAGATCTGGGACCTGGTGCTCGAGATCAACGTCAAGGGCGTGGCCCGATGTTGCCGGGCCGGCATTCCCTATCTCCGGGAGGCGGGAGGGGGCTCCATTATCAACGTCGCGAGCTTCGTGGCGACCGTAGGAGCGGCCACACCGCAGATCGCGTACACGGCATCGAAGGGGGCCGTCCTCTCCATGACCAGGGAGATCGCGGTCATTCACGCACGCGAGGGAATCCGCGCCAATGCGCTCTCCCCCGGGCCGGTGCGGACCGCTCTGCTCGAGAAGTTCCTCTCCACCGAAGAGAAGCGGCAGCGCCGGCTGGTGCACATCCCTATGGGGCGTTTCGGCGAGCCCCGTGAGATCGCCCAAGCAGCGCTGTTCCTTGCATCGGACGAATCGTCCTACATCACGGGTGCGGATTTCAGAGTGGATGGCGGGATCACGGCTGCGTATGTGACGCCGGAAGGGACGCCTAAGTAATTGCTACTTCGCACTGGGTCGCTCCCGGGTGACCTCCTGCAGCGCATCTCTCGCCTCCCTCACCCTTCCCTGCAGCTCCGGATCGGCCTTGTCCCACAGTCGGAGGAACCGGCTGTACTCGATCGCGGCCGAGTCGCGCTGGCCGGCCGCCTCGTAGGTGTGACCCAGGGCCAGGAACGTGAGCGGCTTGTAGAGCGGTAGAGTCTCGAACCCGTATTTGAGCCACCGGATTCCCTCGTCCCTCGTCTCCCGACGCGCGGCAAGGGCGAGTGCGAACTGAAACCGGGGAAACGCGCTCTCCTCGTTCGGCGCAGCCGACAGGTCAAGCCCTGCCCGCATACGCCGGATCCCGCCTGCGGAATCTCCCTGAAGCAATGCGGCCCAACCGTCCCCCGCCATCATGAGACCGCGAATCGGCGCCAGGATCGCGTGGTTTCGACTCAGCTCCCGACCAAGGAGTCTACGCCCTTCTGCCACCTGGCCCCTGAGCACGTGCCGCATCGCGGCAGCGTAGACGGCTTCCGGGCCCGGCGGCATCGCGCGCACCACCGTGTCGAGAAGGGGTTCCAGTGACGGTGGTGTCAGCCTCAGAACCACGGCCCATGCCTCGATCCCTCGCGACTTATTCTCGTCGACAGCCCTGAGGGAATCCAACAGCACGCGCGCCTCGCGCCAACGGCCAGAGCCCGCGAGCACCTGAGCCCTCACCGACAGCGCCCTGGTCAGGATTTGTGGGGACCGGGGACTGACATCCTGGGTCCTGCTGAAAACCTGGAGAACCGTGTCGGAGGTGGCGTTTTCCCGCTGATAGGCTGAGAAGGCGGCCTGGATGATCCAGGAAGGCTGCTCAACCAGTGCGGCGAGAAGCGCCTTATCGGCCGGTGCAGGTCCCCAGAGAGTGGCGGCCGCAGTCCTCATAGCGCTCACCTTGGGCGGAGGAGCGCTGCGCGAGAAGCGGGACAGATACCGGGCCAGGCGAACGCTATCCCGGTAAAGCAGGGCCAGGTCCATAGGGTGGAGAAGGGCCGGAAACAGGGTCGAGTCCCGCTGCAGGACGCTGTCGAATGCGGCCGAAACCGATTCGGGCGGACTCGGCCGGTAAGGCTGGATGTGAAACATCGACTCGCCGAGGAGATACCATCCCTCGACGTCCTCAGGATACGCGGCCACAAAGGCCCGGAGAGAGTCGATCGCCGCCGGCTTGCCCTCGTCGTACAGTCGGTAGCCGGCTAGTAGGCGCCGATCCCGATCGGGAAGTCGCCTTCCAAAGCGAACTGCGGCTGCAACCGCGGCATGTGCCTCCTCATTTCCATAGCCGCCGGTCCAGCCGAAGGTCTGCGCCCGCCGCAGGTGCGCCAGAGCGAAGGTGGAGTCCGTTTCGACCGCCCGGGTGTAGGCGACCAGCGCGGAATCCCAGGCAAGCCGCCGGTACAACTGCTCACCCTGGAGGTAAGACCGGAGCGCATCGATCGAGTCGGTAGTGAGTGAAGCCAGCCGCAAGTTCGGAAGCGGTTCCTTCGAACGCCACACGTCACGCAAAAGCGCCAGACTCAACCGGTCCACTACGGCCAGCACGCTATCGGCGGCGCCGTCCACCTGCGCCCGCCCGAGCCGGTGCCCGTCGATGGCGTAGAGATCGGCAGCGACTCGCACCCTGCCACCCGTGGACACCGCACTCCCCAGCACCACCGATCCGGCATCGAGGTCCCGTCCCACGGCGAGCGCCCTCTTCAGGTCGTCTCCACCCCTCGTGCTGCCCCATTCTTTCAGCACCGCACGGGGGTCCACCGTGTTGATGCCGGCCACCCCTCGGAGGTTGGTGGCCAGCAGATCCATCATCCCCTCACTGAGGAAATCCACCCCGGGGCCCGAGGTATGGAATGGGAGCACCGCCAGCATCTCGACCGCCGGCGCCACTTTCCGGCTCGGGGGACGGCTCGCAAACCAGGCACCCATCGCGACACCGGCGAGAACAGCGAGGGCACCGCCTCCGACGACCCAACGGCGCGCGCCTCGTCCCGGCAGGCCTCGTGCCTCGGCCAGCGCCGAGCGAAGGGAGCCCATGTCGGGGTAGCGGTCGCCGGGTTCCAGGGAGAGCGCCTTGGCCACTACCTGGTCGAGCTCGGAAGAGACCCCTGCCCTTATACTGGCGACATGAGGACGCGGAGCGGTCAGGCTCTTCGCGATGATCGTCTGCGCGCTCGGGCCCTCGAAGGGAGGCTTACCCGCCAGCATCTCGTAGAGTACGCAGGCGAGGCTGTACTGATCCGACCGGGCATCCACCACGTCATCCCCAGTGGCCTGCTCCGGGCTCATATATAGCGGCGTGCCCATCGCCATGCCGGCGCGGGTGAGCTGGGTAGCACCGGCCGAGGGCGAGGCAGATGTTCCCTGCTCCAGCGCCTTGGCCACGCCGAAATCGGCCACCACCGCATGCCCGCCACTGAGGAGGATGTTTTCCGGCTTGATGTCCCGGTGTACCACTCCCTTGGAGTGGGCATACGCGAGAGCGTCGGCCACCTCTTCCGCCAGTGTTAACGCGGCATCCACTGGAAAACGCCCCTCGCGCTGCAGCTGCTGCCGCAGTGTCTGGCCCTCGACATACGGCATGACGAAGTACGGCACCGGATCGCCGTCGCCATCGTCGATTACCCCGGAATCGAATACCGGCAGGATGTTGGGGTGCTGGAGCCGGGCGGCAAGCTCGATCTCGCGGAGAAATCGGTCCACGCCGAGGCGGCCACCGAGCTCGGGTCGGACGACCTTCACTGCCACCTGGCGCTTGTGGCGGAGGTCGCGCGCGAGATAGACTGTGGCCATCCCGCCAGTGCCGACCGGCCGCTCCAGGACGTATCGGTCGCTCAGGGCGGCTGCGAGCCGCTCGGGTATTTCGCTCATGGACAAGAGAATCTACCGTACTGTTGGATCTCTCGGTGGAGACGCATGGATCGCCCCCTTCTCGCCGCTGGCCGGCTCATTGGTCTCGCTGACGGCAAGTCCTACATCATTGGCGCCGTTCCCCTGACGATCGGCCGGGAGCCCTCGTCCAACGTACCGGTGCACAATGAGGAGGTCTCCCGGTCCCACGCGTACATACTCCGGACCCCCCAGGGCTTCCTCCTGGTGGATAGCAGCCTTCATGGCACCTACGTCAACAACGATCGAGTGCAGGCCCAGCGAATCCTCGCCGACGGCGACGTGGTTCAGGTCGGCGCCGAATCGTTCCGGTTTGACCTGAGAAGCGCCGACGCGCCTCCGCCGGATTCCGGCCCGATACCTCACGACGCACCCGAGACCAGTCAGTACCCCCGCACGGTGCCGCTGGGCGCACGCCCCACCGGAAAGCTGAGGCTGGCACTCGCCCTGGCCGAGCGAGACAGCTGGAAAAGTCGGGCCCGGACCTGGGTCAAGCGCTACGGCCCCAGTGAGGTAGCCGGCATCGCGATGGCTCTCGGCGCGTCATGGCTTCTCCAGCAGGCGACCGACAACGTCCTCGCCACCGCGTACGCCGCCTCCGTTGGAGAAGCACTGGGATTCTATGGGTCGCTAGTGACGCGGGAGATGATTCAGGAGGCCTATCATGCCGGGGCTCGTCGTGCCCCCTACGGAGCGTCTGAAATGATTCGCACCTGGCGCGGCCTGTTCCTCGAGTTCGGGCCGGCCGAGCTGCTGGACAGCGGGCTGATCCGTCCGCTGGCGATGGCGGTCGGCACCCGGATGCTGGGATGGGGTCTCGGCGTCGTGGCAGGAAAGGGCTTGGCTGACCTGGTGTTTTATCTCCCGGTGATCTGGGTCTACGAGCACCGGCGCCAGGCGACATGAAGGCCGTGCTGGCGTGCGCCGTGTCCTTGCTCTCGTCTTCGCTCGCGGCACAGACCCCCCGATTGGACTCGATAGGCCGGTACATCGACTCGGAGATGAAACGCCAGCGGATCCCCGGTCTGTCCGTCGCCATTCTCCGGGGTGATCGGATCCTCCTCGCGCGGGGCTACGGATTTGCCAACCTCGAGCTTCGGGTGCCGGCCTCCGACAGCACCATCTACCAATCCGGCTCGGTTGGGAAGCAGTTCACCGCCGCGGCGGTGGGAATGCTGGCTCAGGCAGGCCGGCTGAAGGTCGAGGACAGGATCACCCGATGGTTTCCTGAAGGAAAGGGGGTGTGGGACAGCATCACGGTGCGGCACCTGCTCACCCACACCTCCGGCATGCCGGAATACACCGACTCGCTGATTGACCTTCGCAAGGACTACACTGAGGATCAGCTGGTGAGCCTGGCCGCTGCGCAGCCGCTGGATTTCCCGCCGGGAGACACCTGGAGCTACAGCAACACCGGATACGCCGTGCTGGGCGCGCTCATACGCCGGGTCACCGGCAGGTTCTATGGCGACCTTCTGCAGCAGCTCATTTTCACCCCACTCGGCATGCAGACCCGTGTCATCTCCGAGGCCGATATCATCCCCAACCGTGCGGCCGGATATCGCCTGGTCGAACAGCAGATCAAGAACCAGGAGTGGGTGTCGTCCTCCCTCAATACTACGGCTGACGGTGCGCTCTACCTGACCGTGAACGATCTCGCCAAATGGGCGGTGGCCCTGAACCATCGCCGCCTGCCCGATGCCCGGGTGCTCGACGCGGGCTGGACTCCGGCCCGGCTGAACGACGGCGGGACAGTGCCCTACGGGTACGGGTGGGACCTGAGCGAACAACGTGGGCACCGCCGCGTGGGACATACGGGGGCGTGGCAGGGCTTCGAGACAGTCATCTACCGCTACCCCGAGTTCGACCTGAGCATCATTGTGCTGACCAATCTCGCCCAAGCCACGCCGTCGGCCATCGCCCAGGGAATCGCCGGAATAATGGAGTCGGCACTTCAGCCTCCCCAGCTGCTCGAGACACCACTCCGCGGTGCCACGCCACCGGTCGCGATCCCCGCGCTTCTCCAGAGAGTGGCTGCCGGCGACGAGGCCGGCATGGTCACCCCCGGTCTCCAGCGCTTTCAGCGGCCCGCGGCACGAGAAGAGCTGGGCCGGGTCCTTCAGCAGGTGGACTCGTGGACGGCGTTGGGCTGTGAGCCGGTGGTGAAACAGAGAATCCGCTGGCTGGGTGCCGACGCGGCGCGGATCTGCTACGCTCGGGGAGCCGGAAAGGCGGGACGAAGGGCGGTTACGGTCTATTACGCAGGCGATTGGCGGGCGACCTACTTCGACTACGAAAGCTACTGAGCCAGCGACAACAGTTCTCTTACCTCCTCATCCGTCGTCTGCTCGAAGTCTTGATACCAGAAGCCTACTGCGTAGAACGGCGCTGGCGTGGCAGCGCAGACGACCTCGTCAACGTAGGCCTTGAGCAGCTCGCAGGTGTCGGGTGACGCCACCGGCACCGCCACCACGATCCGGGCCGGCCCCTGCTCCCGCAGTGCCCGCACCGCGGCGAGCATCGTGGACCCTGTCGCCAGGCCATCGTCCACCAGGATGACGGTCTTACCTCGCACCTTGGGCGGCGGATGGTTGCCACGGTAGAGCTGCTCCTGCCGCGTCAGCTCATCGGTCTCCGACTTGACCACGGCGTCGATGACGGAGTGGGGAATGCCGAGCGCATTGACCACCTGGTCGTTGAGCACCCGCACCCCGCCTGTGGCCAGCGCGCCCATCGCCAGCTCCTCCTGTCCCGGCACTCCCAGCTTCCGCACGATGAAGACGTCCATAGGTGCATGGAGTGCATTGGCCACCTCATACGCCACCGGCACGCCGCCTCGGGGCAATGCCAGGACCATGACGTCGGGCTTCCCGGCGTATGGCTTCAGCCGGGCCGCCAGCTGCCGGCCCGCCTCGGCCCGGTCCCGGAACAGTCGTGGAGTCATTTTCCTCGAGTCGCGCCGCTGTCGGGAAAATCCCGGCACATTCTCAAGTCCGGTTTCAGAGCGTAAGTTGGGGAATATATGGGAACAGTCGAGGGGAACGAGGTCGCGGCGCTGTTTCGCCGGCTCACGCAAGGGGTCTACGTCGTCGGCGTGTCCGACGGAGAGGAGCGCGACGCCTTCACCGCCGCCTGGGTGATGCAGGTCTCGTTCGACCCGCTGCTACTGGCATTGAGCATCAACCCAGAGCACGCCTCCTATCCCTTGCTGCACGCCGGCCGGGGGTTCACGGTCAACGTCCTGAAGCAGGGCCAGCTGGATCTCGCTCGCCGCTTTGGTACCCGCTCCGGCCGGGATGAGGACAAGCTGGCGGGCATCTCGTGGCGCCCCGGACGAACCGGCGCGCCGATCCTGGAAGATGCGCTGGCCTACTTCGACTGCGAGCTCAGCGGAGAAATGGGAGCGGGCGACCACGACCTGACGTTGGGGCGGGTGAGTGGAGGGCGGCTTCTGGATCCAGATGGCGCGCCCCTGGTATATGGGGACACCGGCGACATGGATGGCAGCAGCGCCCT
Source organism: Gemmatimonadales bacterium (assembly GCA_036559785.1). Classification (GTDB taxonomy): domain Bacteria; phylum Gemmatimonadota; class Gemmatimonadetes; order Gemmatimonadales; family GWC2-71-9; genus CAVVWJ01. The sequence goes on along the minus strand of DATBSM010000331.1, from coordinate 2,619 downwards.
CTACCCTCGGAAGCTCTAGGCATGCTGCGAGCTGCACTCGCCCTGACCGCCCTTCTCTACCTCACCGGGTGTGAGGAATGGCACCTGTCCATCAACAGCGATGGGCTGGTGTTCGTCTCGGTCATCGGTGAGGGCAGCGACCCTCTGCATCGCTTCCGCCTGCGCATCCGTGAGGCCGACAGTGCGGTGCGCACCCTGGATATGCCCGCGTCGGGGCAGCTGACCGTGAAGGCCGCGGCGGATGGCCCCCTCGAGCTCACCCTGCTGACGCCGGAGGGCTGCCGGGTCCGGGGCTCCAATCCACGAACGCTGACCATGACCGCGGGCCAGGAGGTGGGTTCGGTTTTTGACGTGCGCTGCGCCTGAGCTACCCGGATCTAACGGAATGCCGGGATGCGGAGTACGTTTGCCGGCACATTGCCACCTCCTGCGCCCCGCACCTTGGATCGAGGTTTGCATGCTTCCATCCGCCGCCACCCGGTTCTCACTCAGGCTTGCCGCGTCCCTCGTGGTCTTGACCCTCGCGCTCAGTTGCGGCGGTGACAGCAACGGACCTAACCCTCCGTCACCGGGACAAACGATCTACGCCGTGGACCTCGGCAACAACTTCGCCCTCTTCCACAGCGCCAGCCCCGGCACCGTGGATCGAGAGCTCGCCATTACCGGACTCCTGGCCGGCGACCGCATCGTGGGGATCGATTTCCGTCCCGTGGATGGCAAACTATACGGGGTTGGGACCGACAGCCGGGTGTACACCGTGGATACCGTGACCGCCGTGGCCAGCCCGGTGGGGGGGACATTCACTCCGGCGCTGGACGGCGAACACTTTGGACTGGCGATGGATCCGGCGACAGATCGGATTCGAATCCAGAGCGCTGAAACCGCGCAGAATCTCCGTCTGGATCCGGCGACCGGTCAGGTGACAAACGTGGACGCCGCGCTCGCCTACGCAGTCGGAGACCCCAACGAGACCTCAACCCCGGCAGTCGCGGCCGCCGCGGTCACCAGCGGAGCGGCCGGGGCGACCTACGGGATTGATTGGCTGCTCGACGAGCTCGTGGTCATGACAGACCCGAGTAGCGGGTCTGTTACCACCCTGGGATCGACCGGCGTGGTCACCGCGGCATGCGCGGCCCTCGATGTGGGAGCCAACGGAGTGCTCTACGCCTCCATGACCACGGGCGGCGTCAACAGCCTCTACACCATGAACGTCAGCACCGGCGCAGCCACGCTATTGGGCGCAATCCCCGTTGTTCCATCGATCCAGAGCATCGCGGTCGCGCTGGGCTCACCCACGTCCGGCAACGTCGAGGAAGCCTTGGCTGTTTCCCGATTGGAGGGCCGCCGGAACGAAGTACGAGCATTGAGGGCGGCGAGAGGGGCAAAGACCTGCTCCTGACGCGCGCGGGCAGCGGGGACGTTCATTCGCCCCGCTTCCCCGATTTCAGAGGTACCGCGCGACAGCCATGGTGCCCGCCGAGAACGCGAGGAACCCGGCCACAAGCCGTGATCCCAGCGCCATTCGCCCCTGAAGCCGCTCGATCTCTGCCTGCTCGTCGGCGGATGGTCCCCCCTTCTGAGCGGCACTCTGGCCAATAGCGGCCATCCTCCTTGCCGCTCGTCCGCTGACCAATCCTCCCACCAGGGCTCCGAGTATCGCGGCGATGCCACCTGCGCCATAGGCCATGGCCGGTGGTGTGCCGGCCCACGCTCCATTGGTGGCAGCCACCAGCCGGCCGTACATCGTAAATCCCGACACCACGGTCAGCAGCCCGGCGATGCCGAGAAAGAGCGGCAGCCGTCGCTGCAGCATGAGGTGCTGCATGAACCGGCCACCGTCCCGTCCGATGGCGCGGGTGGTAGGGAGGAGGAAGCCGGCGATGAGGAAGACCGCGCCGACCCAGAAGATGCCGGCAAGGATGTGGATCAGGCGAAGGAGTAGAGTGACGGTGCGCTCGTCCATGGATCCTGCCTTATCAAGGTTTCTCTTCGACGAACAGCTTGAGCTTGTTCAGCGACACGTCCCACTGGAGCGCGATCTGGTCCAGCGAGCGGCGTGCCTCTTCCAGCCGCCGCCTTTCCAGCTGCCAGATACTCTCCTTCCCCCGGCGGCTCGAGCGCACCAGGCCGGCACCGGCCAGCACTCGGAGGTGCTTGGTCACGCCCTGACGGGTGATACCTGACCCGGCGGTGAGCCGCGAGATAGACATCGGCTCCCCGCCGCCGAGCCGGGCCAGGAGCCGGAGCCGGTTCTCGTCGCCCAGGGCAGCGAAGACCGGCGCCGGCGCCGGCGCCTTACGCGGCTGAGGCAAGATATTTCCGAAGGTTCTCGACCTGGCCGGCCCAGCCTTTCTCGTTCCCGCTGTAAGCCTTCCCGCGGCGGGAAACCGGGATCTGGTCGAAGCCGGACTCCCTCACCGTAAGGCGGGTTCCCTCCGGGACGTCTTCCAATTCGAAGACCACCAGCGTCAGAGGCTCGGCAGGGTCGATGTCCGGGTTTCCACCGGGCTGCCACCTCCAGGAGAAGAGCCGTTCCGGCTCCATCTGCTCGACGGTGGCCTCGAAGGTGTACTGAGTGTATCCCGGCGTAAGGATGGGACCGCGAACCTTGCGGCCCGG
>DATBSM010000330.1:0-13416 GCA_036559785.1 Gemmatimonadales bacterium | reverse complement strand
GGGTGGCCTGCACTTCCTGGGTCCGATATTCGTGGGTGAGCTGGTGGAGCTCCGCGCGCTCGTCATTCGCACCGGGCGCCGCAGCCTCGATATCGCGGTGGATGTGTATGCCGGCGATCCCAAGACCGGCGAGCGACGCCGAACCGGGCACTGCGTCATCGTATTCGTGGGGTTGAACGCCGAGGGGAAGGCGTCGCCGGTGCCCAGCTGGAAGCCGTCGAGCCCGATCGACCTGGCGCTGGAAGGCTACGCGCTACGGCTTGGGGAGCTGCGCAAGCAGATGGATTCGGAGATGGAGCGAAGCCTGGGGGACATGGCGGCTGCGGAGGGAGGTTTGTAGGACCTACTCTGCGGTGGGTTCAGTGGTCAGCAACCCCGCCAATGGATGGCTGTGATAGATCGGCTGCATAGCGAGGTACCGTACCAGGATTCGAGTCCCCGGTACCAGTAGCTCATAGTGCTCCAACAGCGTGACCGAGCTGGCCACCGGTTCGCTCCTCCTGGCCGTAGTCTGCAGGAAGTCGACGGCGAACGCGATTGCCTCCGCCTGATGCTCCGAGACATTGCCGTAGCCGTACCGCTTGGGGTCGCGAATCGGGGAAATGCCCGTCCACAGCGCCTGAACCTGGGCCCGGGAGCGCGCCTGCCACCGATGCCCCAGCTCGTGGGCCAGGGTGTGACGGAGCTGCGGGGTGCCCGTCATGCGAGCCGGATCGAGCGCGAGGGAATCGCGGGAGCCGATGTACTCCCCGAGTCGCCCGGCGGCACGTCCGCCCCGGCCGATCAGCCCCACCCGGGCACGAGGAGCGCCAAACAAGCTATACAGAGAATCGGCGTAGCCCGTTGCCATGATGCTTCGAGCGGTAGCCCAGATGGCGGCGGTGTCGGTGGGGCTTACCAGAGGACGATCCAGCGGCCATTCGGTGAGAGCCAGGCCGTCCAGCCACAGCGGGTGCGCGGCAACCTCGAGCAGCTGACCAGGCAGGTCGGTCTCGAACACGCCGCCATCCACCCGGAAGACGTAAGCAGGCCGGCGGTTGGTCCCATCGATGTAAAGCAGGGTGATCGTTTTCGCTCGCCAGCGCCGTCCGGGTCCATCGGCCGACCGGAAGATCAGGCCACTGTCGTTAACGGTGACTTGCCCCTTGACCGGCGGGAGACCACGAGGAGAGAGATAGCCGTGAACCACGGCACCCCGAGCGAGCGCCTTGCCGCGGGAGGCGCGCTCGACCATTCGTATCCGCAGCGTATCACGCGAGCGGGTCGTTGCCACCGCCGAGTAACCGGCTGCCCGAGGCCCGGCAGGTGCCGATGTCCCGGCGGCTGCCGCAACGGTCGCCATAAGCAGCAGGCGACCACCGAAAGCAGTCCGCGAGCTCAACGCCGTGCGACGCTCCCCGGATCGGTTGGTGTCACTTCGACCTGATTCACCGGATCACCCCAGGTGGTCTCGACCAGGATGCCGGTAAGTGCCACAATGAGAAGCACCATAGCTGCGAGGATCGCCATCGCAGCCCGCCCGAACTCGGAAGACTGGCTGGAGCCGGTAGAGCTGACAGGGGTGACGCTGGACGAAGCAGACGCGGTCATCGGTTTCCGTAGGACTGAGTTTGGGTTGGACTAGCTGGGAATACGAAGGCGCTTGCCGGCCTTGAGCGTGTACTCGACCGGAATTCCATTGGCCCGGCGCAGTGCCCGCAGGCTGATCCGATACCGCCGGGCAATGCCGATCAGTGTTTCACCCGAGCGCACCCGATGGGTTGCCAGCCGGGCGTGTCCACCGCGCGCCGCATTGCCGGTGGCCTTGATGGCCAAGGCCGATGGAATGGCGACGGCGGGGATTACCAGACGAGAGCCGGCTTTCAGCGCGGATGCTTTGACCTTCGGGTTGGCGGCCTGGATCTCGCTCGTCGGCAGGTGATAACGAGCCGCGATACGGCCCAGCCGCTCTCCCCGGCGAACCACGTGGGTGAGAAAATGAACCCGCTCCTTGGGAGACAACGCCCTGTAGCGCTCGGCGACTTTCTCGCCGGACCCGCTGGGGAGCCTGATGACCGATTCAGAGCGCGGTGGGGTGGCCAGCCTGAGATACTGCGGGTTCAGGTCGCGAATCTCGGCCACGTCGACATCCGCCAGCCGGGCGATCACATCCAGCCCGGTCGTGCTGTTGACCACGAGCGAGTCATAGGTGAACGGCGCCGCGATCGGCGCGGCGATTCCATAGCGCCCGGGCTGCTTCGCGATGAGGGCCGCGGCGATCAGCTTGGGCACGTAGTCCTGCGTTTCCACCGCCAGAAGCCGGGTGCTGGCCAGGCGGAAGAAGGCATGGTCGCTGGTGATCTCCCGGGCATCGATCGCCGCTTCGAGGTCATCGGAAGCTGGATCGCCCTCGGCCTGGGCCTCCTCCTCATCCACCACGGAGTCGGTCACCTCGGTCTGGATCAAGGTGTCGGACTCCACGGCCGAATCCGCCGCTGCGTCCCACTGAAGCTTGCCCAGACTGCGTGAGACCTTGCCGGCCCCGGCGTTGTACGCCGCCGCGGCCAGATAGAGGGAGCCGAAACGATTGCGGAGAAGGCGCAGATGGCGAGCTGCCGCGTCGGTGGCCTTCACCGGATCGCGCCGCTCGTCGACCCAGGTGTCAACCCGCAGTCCGTATCCCCTGCCGGTCTCTCTCATGAACTGCCACATGCCGACCGCGTGGGACCGGCTGACCGCGTCGTTGGAGTAGCCGCTCTCAATGAGGGCCAGGTAGCCCAGGTCGCCCGGCAGCCCCTCCTGCTCGAAGCGGCTGCGGATCATCTTTTCATAGCGGGCGCCACGAGTCAGGAAGACCTCCATCCCGGCGCGGGAGACGCCCTGGAAGTAGGTCAGGTAGTACTGGACCCGCGGGTGCGAGGCAAAGCTCCGGACGTCGATGTCCCAGCTGCTCTCATCGGCGCCGAACTCCGGCACCACTCTCGAGTCCGGCTCCGCATCAGAGAGGTCGTTGAGGGCCGCATCGGCGACCGCGTCGTGACCGGCCGATGAAACCTGGACGCTCATGAGGAGCGGATCCGGAGCGGGAGCGGTGGCAGTGAACTGTGGGGCCGGCAGAATGGAGGGCGCGCACCCGGCGAGGGCCAGGAGATTGGTCCAGAGAATAAGACGCTTCATGCCTGCCAGGGATTAGAGAGCGGAAAAGAAATAAATTATGAACGATTAGGGGTCGTCGCTTGCACAAAACGGGCCGCACGATGCAAAACGCGACGGTCCTTTGGGAGACAAGCACTTACAGGTCCGGGCTCGCGAAAATGGGTCTCGTGGGCCCCGGCAAAAAACATTTTGGCCCGGCAGAACGCAGTGTTAGCGGCTGCAGCTCTTGGCCGTTAGTTTCCGCGGCCAATGAGCCAGCCTCTTCCGCACGATCCCTACGCCGCGCTCCGCATCCCCAATTTCCGCTGGTTCGTGGCCAGCCTGATGGCGATGACGGTGGCCACCCAGATCCAGGCGGTGGTCGTGGCCTGGCAGATTTACGATCTCACCCACGACCCGCTGTCGCTTGGGCTGATCGGCCTGGCGGAAGCAGTGCCCTTCATCGGCGTCGCGCTGTTCGCGGGGCACATGGCAGACCGGGTGAACCGCCTCCGGATCTCGCTGGCAGCATTGGTAGCCCTGTTCCTGTGCTCGGTGGCGCTGCTCGCCTTCACGCTGACCCCGGGGATCATCTCGCCTGGCCGGATCTGGCCGATCTATCTGGTCATCTTCCTGAGCGGCATCGCCCGGAGCTTCCTTCAGCCGGCGCGCTCCGCGCTGGGCGCCGAGTTGGTGCCGCGGGCACTCTATCCCAACGCGGTTACCTGGCGGAGCTCCACGTGGCAGCTGGCGGAAGTCATCGGTCCGGCCATAGGCGGGCTGGTCTACGGGTTCGGCAGCGCCACGGCGGCCTACGGCACCGACGCGGCAATCATGGCGGTTGGGGTGTTTTCGCTGGCGCGGATGCGCCATTCGCCGGCGGCAAGCGTGGCGTCGACGGAGTCGTTTCGGGAGAGCCTCGCCACCGGCATACGATTCGTGCGGAGTCAGCCGGTGATCCTGGGCGCGCTCACGCTCGATCTGTTTTCGGTCCTCTTCGGCGGGGCGGTGGCCCTGCTGCCCGTCTTCGCCGCCGAAATCCTGCACGTCGGCCCCGAGGGGCTCGGGGTCCTGCGGGCCGCGCCGGCGGTTGGGGCGGTGGTGATGTCGCTGGTGCTGGCGCACCTTCCTCCGCTCCGGCAGGCGGGAAAGGCGCTGCTCATCAGTGTCGCCGTCTTCGGGCTTAGTATCATCGGGTTCGGCCTCTCGCGGGACTTTATGCTGTCGATCGGGTTGCTCGCGGTAAGCGGAATGTCGGACACGGTGAGCGTGGTGATCCGGTCCACGCTGCTACAGGTGCTGACGCCGGATCACCTCCTGGGGCGGGTATCATCGGTCAACGCGATTTTCATCGGTAGCTCGAACGAGATTGGGGCCTTCGAGTCAGGCAGCGTGGCCCGCCTCATAGGGAACGTGCCGTCGGTGGTGCTGGGCGGGCTGGCGACCCTTGTGGTGGTGGCGGTGACGGCGGTGAAGGTGCCGGAGCTCAGGCGGTTGAAAGAGATTCGGTAAGGGCTATTGGCTATTGGCTATTGGCTACTGGCTATTGGCTGATGGCCGTTGGTTTTTAGCGCTTCGTCTTTAGAGCGCGTTTGAGCCCAGCCAGCATACCTTGGATTCTTCTTGCTTGGGCCGATAGTCGAGTGTACGTCCCATCGTCCAGCAGCCCGATATCTCGCGAGAGAAGAATGTGATATTCGAGTTCGGTGGCCGAACCAAGGCTGATTCGAATGAACCGACCGAATTCGGTGTCTCCACTACGGCCACAACCCTCGGCGATGTTCGCGGGGATCGAAGCCGACGCGCGGCGAAGTTGACTGGTAAGACCGTAGGCCTCCGTCCTCGGAAAGGCACCTGTCTCTCTATATACGTCGCAGGCCAGTGAATGCGCAGCCTGCCAGACGTCCAACTTCTTGAAATCACCCATGGGTGAGTATGCCAGCGTCTCGTGATGATGCCTTAGTGCTTTTAGCGCCTTCAGTAGCAATTCACCGCTAGGCCAATAGCCAATAGCCAATAGCCAATAGCCAATAGCCCCTCAATACACCGCCAACGTCGGTTCCGGTCCCTGTGCCAGCAGCACGGCCAGCCGCCGAAGGCCCTCCTCCAGGCGGTCCCGGCTCAACGTCGCGCCGAAACAAACCCGCACCGCGTGGGGTGCGCTGTCGCGGCCGACCATGAACTCTTCCGATGGCGTCACCATCACCCCGCGCGCTCGCGCCTGCGCCACGAAGGTCTCGGTTCGCCACGGCGCCGGGAGCGGCAACCAGCGGTGAAAACTCACCGGGCCCGGGCGCAGCCAGGGTGCGAGAATCTCCATTGCCAGCTCGTGCCGAGCCGCCGTCTCGCTTCGTTTCCACGCCACCATCTCGTCGGCCTCGCCGCTCTCGATCCATCCCGTCACCAGCTCTGCCAGGATGGGCGACGTCAACCAGGTGCTGGCCCGAATCGTGGCGGCAATACGCTCCACCCTGCCAGGCGGGGCAACCACGTATCCAATCCTGAGCCCCGGCGCCAGGCTCTTCGATGTTCCGGTGACGTAGTAGGTCTGTCCCGGAGCCAGCTCCGCAAGCGGAGGGAGTGGGTCGGCTGGGAGGAATCCGTTGACGTCGTCCTCGACCAGCGCGACATCGTGGGCGATCGCGATGGCCGCAATCTCCCGCCGCCGGGCCAGGGGCATCGTGTGCCCGGTCGGATTCTGAAGGTTGGTCATACAGAAGAGCGCCCGCGGCGAGGCTGAGCGGCAGGCGGCCTCGAAAGCCTCGGGTAGCAGCCCGTGCCGGTCGAGCGGCAACCCGCGCAGCTGAAGATGGAGCAGGCTCGCGAGAGCCTTGATCCCGGCGTAGGTCACCTCTTCGGTGAGGATCAGGTCTCCCGGCCGCGCGATGGCGGCGAGCACGACGGCCGCCCCATGCTGGGCGCCGCTCGTAATCACGACCCGGTCTGGGTCGGCCTCCAGCCCGCTTCGCGCGACCCAGCTGGCACCCGCGGCCCGGTGGCGGGCCATACCGGCCGCCGGTTGATAGAAATCCACCAGCCGGTCGAGGTCCGGGCGCCGGGATAGAGTCTCGAGCGCGCGCCGGAGCGTAGGCTCGCGGGGATCACGGACTAAACGTCCCTTACTCAGGTCCAGCAGAGCTGGGTCGTCGCCTTCGTCGTTGGCACCTTCCTGCAAGCCCGACTCGCGGCGCCGAACGAACGTCCCGCGCCCTACCTCTCCACTCAAGAGCCCCCGTTGCTCGGCCAGCGCGTAGGCCCTGCTCACGGTGCCGATCGCTACGCCGAGGTGGGTCGCCAGCTGGCGCTGGGTGGGGAGACGAGTTCCCGGCGGAAGGATGCCGGCGTCAATGTCCCGGTCGAGCGCGTCAACCAGTGCCTGGTACTTAGGCTCGGCGGCTGGATTGAGGTCAGGTGACCACATTGTCATAGTGTCAATCTGTTATTTGACAGACATTGTGTCAACATTGATATTGGCTCAATCGTTTAACCGTCTGCTCTACAGGAGTTGCCGTGACCACCGTACCGTGTCCCCCAATGGCCCCCGATCAGCCGGCTCCGAGCGCAACTACGCCGGCTCAGACCGCCGGGCGGGGTGAAAAGGCCGGCGCGCGGCTGGCGCTGGTGGTGTGGCTATGCCTCTGCGCTATTTGGGGTTCGACCTGGCTCGCCATCAAGCTCGGCCTGCGTGATCTCCCCCCGCTCAGCTTCGCCGGCCTGCGCTTCGCGGCCGCAGCTCTTGTGCTTTTCGGCATCGCGGCGCTCCGGGGGTACCGCCTGCCCAGGGCCAGGCGTGATTGGCTGCTGCTGGCCTACACCGGCCTGCTAACGATCACGCTCAACTACGCGCTGGTCTTCTGGGGGGAGCAGTACATCTCTTCCGGACTGGCCGCGGTGCTCAGTGCTACGGTGCCGCTGTTCGGACTCCCGCTCGCGCACCGCTACCTGGCCAGCGAGCCTCTGACCCGAAGGAAAGTGGCGGGCGTAATCCTGGGTGTGATTGGTGTCGCGATCGTCTGTTCCGGGCAGCTGGGGGTCGGGGGCCCGCTGGCCTTCTGGGCCAGCCTGGGGATCATCTTCGCCGCGCTGGCAACGGCGCACGCGGGAGTCTTGATCAAGGCTGGTGGGACGCACATGGAGCCTTCGGTACTCGCCGGTGTTCAGATGGCCGGCGGATGCATCCCGTTGCTGGTGGGAGGAATGCTCCTCGAGGGAAACCCGCTCCATTATCACTGGACCCCGCTGGCATGGGCCGCGCTGGGGTACCTCACCGTCCTGGGGTCGGTCGTCGCGTTTCTGATGTACTACTGGCTTATCCGCCATACCGAGGTCACCTGGGTCCTGATGATTCCGCTTGTCACTCCTCTGGTGGCGGTCGCGTTCGGGGTCGTCTTTGGCGGCGAGGTCGTGGGATGGCACACCGCATTGGGGGGTGCTGCGGTCATTGGGGGCGTCGCGCTGGCGATTTTAAGGGTAGATCGTAGATTTTCTTAAGGAAAAACAGCAAAAGCAGCCCTGAAAGCACGAAAAACAGCGGAAAAACGAAAAAGAGCACGTTCGCTGGAGTTGGTAGCAATTCGACCGAGTCGCGGGGGACTACTGGAACGGCAGAAATACCAGTAAATCGCTCATTTTTGACGCGTTTTCGTGGTTTTGGACAGGTTTCTTGTGTTTTTTCTTGCTATTCGTCGCGCTGCCTCTTGTAGAGCCAGTACTCAGGCCCCGCCAGATTCTCAGGCCAGTCGCCCGGGTGGAGCTCCCCGCGCCAGGCATCTGAATCGACCTCGTTTTCCACGTCCGGCGTGTCCCATGGGAGGTCTCCTCCGCCCTCCCATGGCCGCCCGTCATGCTCGCCCATACCAGCCCCCTCGGGTTGCGGCTCGGCGTCGCACCATGCGGCACCATATCCCGAATTGCCGTACCTGGACCCTGGGATTGGGGCCCGTCCAGAAGGTTCGCAAGTCGTGGGCCCGGGGCTTCCTTCCCATTGGGTGACGGGGTACAATTACCGCTCCTTAGAACTTTTCGGGACGTAGCGCAGTCCGGTAGCGCACTGCAATGGGGTTGCAGGGGTCGCGGGTTCAAATCCCGCCGTCCCGACTCGCGAGCCGCCGCTCGGCTGGTTCGGTTTGTCGGTCCAATTCAAAAAAAATCCTCGGAGAAATCTTGCGGTCTCTCGTCATCCTCACGTCGGTTGGCCTGCTTGCCTGCGGCGGGTCAGCTGATCGGGAAACCAGCCGCCCCCCGGCAGGCTTTAGCGCATCCCTCGGCGTGGATACCGCCGCCATGACCAAGACGCCCTCCGGTCTGCGATACCAGGACGTCACAGCCGGCGAAGGCGCCGAAGCCACCGCCGACCGCGTGGTCTCGGTCCACTACACCGGGTGGCTACCAAACGGGGAGCAGTTCGACAGCAGCCGGGATCGCAATCAGCCTTTCAGCTTTACGCTCGGAGCAGGACAGGTCATTGCCGGCTGGGATGAGGGTGTGGCTGGCATGAAGGTCGGCGGTCGCCGCAAGCTCGTCATTCCCGCAGACCTGGGGTACGGGACCGCGGGGGCTCCGCCGGACATCCCGCCGGGTGCCACCCTCGTCTTCGATGTGGAATTGCTGGACGTTCGCTGATTCTGCCTTCTGACTCTTTGTTGAATCAGTTGTTCCTCGCAGGCCCCAGGCGCCCGGTTGCCGGGCGCCTTTTGCTATTCCGGTATCGCCGGCGACGGGCCCGGATGTCGTAGAATGATCTCTATTCCAGGGCTCGTCTCGGGGCCGGCGACTACCTCGGCCGGAGCGCGCACGACTTCCCACTGGCCCGGCAGCAGAAACTCCGCGGTGAGGACCTTAACCGGCTGGCGCGCAGGGCGGCCCACCCGGAGGAAGAACTCTCCGCGGGAGTTGGTAAAGACGACTTCTTCGCCGATCTCGACGGCGGCTCCTTCGACGCCTTGGCCGGTCTCGTCCTTGACCTCGCCGCGAATCACATAGCGCGCCATCCTTCCGCCAACCTGTTGCGGCTGGGCCCCGCCGAAGGAGCCCATGTACAGGAAGGTGCTGCCCGACGCGGAGTAATCCACCGATCCGTCGGGCTGCACGTACGTTCCCACGCTGGTCGAATATTTCCCAAGCTGCAGCCTGGCAGTCAGGTTCAGCGCGCTCCTGAACGGGTTGGTCGGCTTCAGGGGCTGGTGCACGACCTGGTAGTCGGCCGCGAACTCGCCGATCGGGGTGATGAGGCTTCCTCCGAAGAGCACTGTTGCGTGACCATTATGAAACGAGATCTGCTGGCTGAGGCCGATGCGAGATGACAAGCGCCAGCGCAGATTGGCGAGAGGCGTGGTGACGACCGGCAGGCCCACGGGCCTGCTCTGGAGCACGAACACTTCGGCGTCGAGCCAGTGGGCCAGCTCCCGACCGACGGCGAAATAGGAGCTCAGGTTGCTGATGCCCTCAGACTTCGAGTCGTAGAGACCCGCGGTCAGCCGGGTGTCGTACCAGACGCCGCCGGCGAACACCGTATTTCCGGTCGCCCGGACAGGCAGACGACTATCCGCGGAGTCCTGTACGTAGTTTTGCCGACTAACCCCGATGGAAAACAGCGGGCTCACCTGGTAGGTAAGCATGATGTTCTCGCGGTCCACCTCCGTCTGGTTGGGCGTCGCCACGGCGGCACGGCGGAAGCGGGCGGGGTTCCAGGCGTAGGAGGCCTTCAGCCCGAGCGGACCCCGGCGCAGCACCACGCTGGACGCGGCGTACCGGCGTCCCGAGCCGATGCCTGCCACGAGAGCTGTCGTGAGATCTGGGGTGGGCTGCCACTGCACGCCGGGCAGCACCGTCTGCTGGTCGGCAAACAGAGTCGTTGCGGTGAGCCGTACGGTCGGGGCGACCCGATGTTGTACGAAGAGCGCCCCCATCGGTTCTTCGATGCTGCTCGCCTGAAAAGATGGCGCGCCCAGGCCCGTCGAGCTGGCGCCGCCGAACGCGAGGTACGAGGAACGTCCGTTCCCGCCGGAAAAGCTGATCCCTTGCACCAGCAGATTGAACCCTGGGGTGAACACGTCGGTAGGCAGCCGCAGGACCAAGGCATCGTTGCCGATGCGCAAGGTGTCCTTGTTGACAGCCTTACGAAGGAAGGCCCCTACCCGGAACCCGTCGAGATAACCCAGGCCAATCCAGCCGTCCACACTCGAGCGCCAGAAGTTTGCCGTCGCGCCGTAGCCACCGTTGAGCGACGAGCCTCCCCCCTGTACCTCGACCACCGTCTGGGCCTGCGCCCGGACAGAGAGACAGAGGAAGGCGCTGGTAAGTACGCCGAGCGCCGCCAGGCGACGAGCGAGGCACACTTACGGTCACTGCCCGGTTGCGGTCATGGTAGTGTCGATGCTGAAGCGAGCAAAGCGCACCGTCAGGCGGCTTGGCGGCCCCTTGCCATCCCATGACACCTCGGTCCAGCGCCGGCTGCCGGGAAACAGAGGAAAGCCGCCGCTCGGCCCACTGGTGGTCTGCCCGTCCGTTGCCCCCACCTGGAGTACGCGTCCCAGGTGCGGTCCCAGGTTTTCGAGCTGGACTCTGGCCTTCTTCGATCCGGAATCGAACTCGAAGCTCCGGATGGCAACCTCATCCTTTTTCAGCGGGCGCTTCTGGTTCAGATAGACCACGTGCGGCAACAGGAGCCTCACGTTGAGGCCGTTCTCGGTGCGGGTCCCCGTCATCGCACTCAGGATATTGAACCAGGCGGGGAGGCTATCACCGGTGGCCTCATAAAACACCCGGTAGGAGCCCCGTGGCGGGATCCGGAAGCTCATGGCCGACAGCTTGACGTGCACCCGGGAGGTGTCGAGCACCTGGTCCACGACGTCGCCCTGCTCGGTAACCCGGAACCCGCGAACCTCCAGCACGACCGTCAGCGGAAACAGCGAGCCATTGTGCAGCTGAAAGCTGGAGCGAGCCCGCTCCTGATACTCAGCGATCGGAGGGCTGACCGATTGGCCCGCGAGCGGACCGGCGACGGCAAGCCAGCACACCACATGTGTGAGCACTCGCCGAGCTGAGCAAAGCCAGGCAGCGACGACCGTGACAGTCCTATTCGTGTGCATAGGGCCTTTTGCCGATCGCCGGCTGGCTGGGGGGTGAAGGCTTCCGCCGGCGTAGTCATGATGAGTCCGTGCTACTGCGTCACTGCTCGAATATTCAGGACGCCGGTGTAGCTGCCCGCCGCGAGAGCCGGGAATCCCACCAGATTCAGTTGCAGGTCGAGATTATCGGTGCGGCTATCGTTCTTGTTCGAGCCGCCGATATTGACCGCAAAGAGTCGCAGGCTCCCCCCAGCCGGGCCCACCCCACCGATGCCGTTCTGGGTAATGGCCGTATAGGTCGCCGGAAGCCCGGTCGTCATCCTGCCCAACAGGCGGCTGGAGGGGATCTGGGTCGAGCCTCCCACCATAGCCTGTGCTGGAAGCGAGAAGTAGGCCACAAGGTTGACCGTGTTGGTCTGACCCGGATTCACGTTCCAGGCGGTCTGGATGACAACCGGTGAAGGGAAATTGTTGACCGCGTTGTCGGCGACCCCGTTAATGGTCTGGGCGGCGCCCGACTGTATGGTCACGGTAAGGCTGCTGGCGGCGGCAGCCGCCAGGGAGATGATCTGCGCCTGGGCCGAAAGCTCCGTCGCCCTGAGCGTGAGGAACACGCTCAGGGCGAGGAGGTTGAGTCCGCAGATGCGCATGAAATGGCTCTCAGCCGAGGTCCGAAGACCTACTGGACGATCGCCTGAACATTGAGCGTGCCGGTGTAGTCACCCGCCATCGTGGTGGTACCGGTCAGATCCAGCCGCAAGTTGAGCAGGTCGGTGCGGGTCCCGAAGTAAGAGCCTGCCCCGACAGCCTGGCTGAACAGCTGCAAGCTTCCACCGGCCACGCCAACCGCACCAACCGGGGCACCGGTGAACGGTGCGTAAGGGACGGCATTGACCCGGCCTTCAACCTTGGACGATGGGATGAAGTCCGTCCCATTCACCAGCGCCTGCGCCGGAGTGCCGAACCAGCCCACCATCCGCACCGTAGAGCCCGAAGTCAGGTTCCAGGCGGTGGTAAGGCTCAACGGGGTGAAGACGTTGGCGTTGGAGCCATCAGTGATGCTCGCCAGGGTAGCAATTGCCGAGGTCGGGGTGACCGACAACGTGGGCGCCTTGGTGGCAGTCAGCGCCACGGTGGCCACATTGGAGGTGAGGCCCACCTGAGCTCGGGCGTTGCCAGCCCCGATCAGAAGTAATGCAGTAGCTCCCAGCATGGCATTCTTCAACGGGGAACGCATGTGCTCGACTCCGGGCTAAGGTTTAGGGCTGCCGTGCAATACGACCGCCTCTTCGTCTTGTGAATAGAGAATACAAGAGGCGTGCCGTGGCCGAGGGTGTTTTGCCGACCAATACCTATACACAACCGCCTTCGATTTAGCTTAGCCTGCCATGCGTGGCACGGGGGGACGTTCGGTTTCGCGGCCAATGTGCCAGATACGCCTCGTCTGATGATTCATAACCGACTGTTATAGATTAGCTTGGCGGAAAGACGCGAGCTGGAGAAGTGGCGGCCTAGCGGAGGTGGCAAACACCCGTGAGGGGTCCTAAGTGAGCTTTTTCCCTGCTGAAATCAGGCTGCCTGAAAAACTGACCATTTTCCATACATGCCTGGCTGTTTTTCAGAGCCGGCCCGCTCTGTCAAATTGCGGCGTTTTGGACTCCCAAATCAGTCTTCGTCGTGGCTCTCCCTCCTCTCCCGGTCTTTCCGGCTTCCAGGGCGGACCAGCTCGATGGTGCCCTGAAACGACTCCAGGGTGACCTGGGCGCTGCCGGACCCAAGCGTAAAGTTGAACCCCTTACCCTTCCGCGTGCCGCTCAGGGGCACTGGGAACTCGGATTCGAACTCTCCGTTGAAGGTCGACACGGCCACGTTTGCGCTCGTGCCCTCGGCCACTGTCAGGCTGATGTCACCGTTGTGGGTGGATAACGAGTAACGCCCTCCATTGCGAATGGGTCCGGCGTACGAGATATCACCGTTCACGGTGCTGGCATCCACGGTGGCGGCATCGACTCCATCCAGCGTGATCTCGCCGTTCACGGTTTCCGCCATAATCTCTCCGGTGGAGTTGCTGACCCGGACGTCCTCGTTCACTGAATTGACGCTGATCCTGCCCCGTGCTCCTTGCAGGGAGATCGGGCCCTGGACCGACCGGAGGGAGATGAGGCCATCGCCGCCCGTGACCTTCACTTCCCCTTCGACCGTTTCCACCGAGATCGGTGCCCGCGTGCCGGCA
>DATBSM010000329.1:0-3709 GCA_036559785.1 Gemmatimonadales bacterium | reverse complement strand
TGCAACATCTCCACCTGCTGCGGACTTGGGGAGACCGCCACCGCGGTTTCCAGCTCGGTAGCGATGCGACCCATTTCCTGGCGGCCCTGCTTTGCCGCCTCCACTTTGATCTCCGCCAGTAGTTCGGCGATCTTCTGTCGTACCCCTTCATCGTTAGGGACCTGCCAGAGGTAGGTCGCGCTCTCGCGGCCCGCCACGCATAACTCGCCTAGCCGGTCCATCAACGGGGGCATCGGTCTTCTCGGAGCAGGCTTGGAATCATCGGGCATTGGAGCCTCCCTGAACAAATTGGCCTTCGGCCTCTGCATGCTCCTCGTGTCACCCTCGAATGTTACCGCCCAGGCGGCTCAACCGGAGGGTGCCCCTGGTTCTTCGGAGCTCCCGCGCTTCACGTTGCGCGAAATCGTGGCCGGCCGCAACGACACGCTGACCCGGATTCCGGGGCGCTGGGTCCATGCCTCGCTGGCCGCCGCACCGGACTTCCAGGCGACCGCGGCTTACCACGAGGCGGCCACTCGGAGTGGCATCATTCCCCTCGTGGGCAAGGCCCTCGCCTCCGAGCGGTCCTATCACGTCATGGGACTCTACCGCCGCCGGGAATTGACCGCTGCCGTCCAGCAGACGCTGGCGGCCATCCGGGCGACTCTCCCGGCAGACAGCACCAGAGTGCTCTTCGATCATCTGTTTCGTCCTCGAGGCGTATGGGTCGTCGATCTCCATGATGCCGCCCTCGCCTGGGCTCGCGGCCGGGCGCCCGGAGTCGGCTGGGATATGGCGAGCCGCTCGCTTGCGGCTACCCACTGGCTGGATACCGGGGACAGCCTGGCCGAGGAAGCGGTGCCACGTGCCCTGTATGGGTTGACGGTTCTTGCGGCCACCGACTCGGCCGCCTTTCGCACGGTCCGGTCCGCCTTATGGCGGGCCGACTCGGTATCTGCCGGCGCCGTCCTCCTGCTCCTTGCCGGCTATGCCGAAAGCCAGAACTGGGTCGTGGACGCGCTTCGCTTCTTCCTGACCCAGCCCTGGATCCCTGATGAAGGACGGCCGCGTTCACTTGCGGACTACGTGCGAGAGGACTGGCGCCACGTGGGGAGCTCCACCGCTGCCCGCCCGCTGCCGGAGATCAGGCCTCACCTCTTCGGCTATCCGCAGGCCGTGCCGCACTACGGGGTTCCGCCCGCTCTGTTCCAGCGTCTGGTTAGGGCCGACAACCAGGGTGCGAGGAATTGGCTCGAGCGTTACGGCCAGGCGAGTCTGTTGCGCGCGCTGAGACGGCTGCCGCCAGGTGACACCAGTCTCGTATTGCTCCAGGTCGGCTCGGAAGCCATTCGCCTGACCACCGTGCCACGGCAGTCACGGGAGAGCTTGAATGGTTTCCTCGAGCCGGGCGACGCCATCGCGATTGACCCAGGATACTCACCTCTGCTTGCCCTGGGAGCGGTGGTGCACGAGTGGCAACACCTGATTTTCCGGGAGCAGCAGCTGGAGGAGTATACCCGGCGCCTGCCAGCTGGGACGGCCGGGGTCGTCGAGCTGCCTGGAATCGAGCCCTACCTTGCCGAGGGGTTCGCCGAGTGGAGCACTGAGCGTATCCTCAGGCCACTGGTCGCAAGGTGGCCATTGATGGGGTTGGGAGAGCGGGAGAAAAGGGCCGGACTGGTACAGGAAAGCGCGGACGACCAGCACTCCATCGGGTATGCCCTGGTGCGAGCCCTGGCCGCTGAGCTGCCCGATCCCGTGGCCATCACCAAACTGCTCCTGCGCCACGCGGCTCAGCCGTCCACCCTTGCCACGGGGCCTCAGCTCCGGCGCGCATGGCGGGCATACGCCGGGAAGCCCGATCGTGTGTTTCCGGTGCCCGCGTCCAAGATCCTGGTTCCCGAGGTCACTTTCACGATCGAGGATGGCGTGCCAGACGTCATCGCCAGCCGGATTCTCATCCCGCCGCGAGAGAAGGTAGGGCGCTAGTGCGATGTGCCATCCTGCTCGGGTTGCTGCTGGCAAGCCGGCTGGCCGCCCAGTCCACCCGCCCTGAGCGGACCGGCTTCAAGGAGACCTCGTCCCACGCGGACGTGCTGGCCTTCCTGGATTCCCTCGCCCGAGCCACGGGCGAGATCAGGATCGCGACGCTGACCACCAGCCCCGAAGGCCGGCGGATTCCCTGGGTGCTCGCCGCTCGGCCACTCCCGTCGGGACCGGTCGAGGCGCATCGCGGCGGCAAGCCCATCGTGTATCTCCAGGCAAACATTCACGGCGGCGAAGTCGAGGGAAAGGAAGTCGCCCAGATGTTACTGCGGGATCTGACTCGAGGCCCCCTGAGTCGCTTGCTCGACAGTCTCGTGCTGCTCGTGGTGCCGATCTACAATGCGGACGGCAACGATCGGATGGGACCTGGAGACCAGAACCGTCCAGGTCAGAATGGCCCCTCACTGGTAGGGCAGAATACCAACGGACTGTGGCTCAACCTGAACCGCGACTACGTGAAGCAGGAGGCGCCGGAGACACGAGCCGCGGCCGGGCTGATCGGAGACTGGGATCCCGACCTCTTTGTCGATCTGCATACCACGAACGGCAGCTACCACGGCTACGTCCTCACCTACTCACCGGGCTTGAACCCAAACGCGAACCCAGCCACTGAGTTCGTCCGGGATCGGTTCCTCCCGTTGGTGAGAGAGCGGATCCAGCGGCGACATAGTCAGCAGACATTCTCCTATGGGAACTTCCGGAACCAGGATCCGGATTCGCTGGCGCTCGGTTGGGAGACGTACGATGCGCGCCCGCGCTTCGGCACCAACTGGATGGGGCTTCGGGGCCGACTCGCGATCTTAAGTGAGGGCTACAGCAATGCTGATTTCAAGACCCGAATCCAGGCCACATACAACTTCGTGCTCGAGGTTCTGAGGCTCGCTGCCGAGCAACACTCGGCCATTAAGTCGGTGGTTCAGGCCGCTGGCCGGGTGAAAGCAGACTCGATCGCGGTGCGCTCGACGCTGGCACCTCCCACGGTCCAGCCGGTCATCGCCGAGATCACCCGGTCCGCGGGTGAAGGGACCGGCGGTTACGCGCGCCGCCAACGGACCGGCGTCTACCGCACCATCCGGATGCCCGTGTTCGACCGGTTCACTGCCGCCAGAAAGGAGCTGCTTCCTGCGGCCTACCTGGTGCCGGTGCGCCTCCGAGCGGTGGTGGATCTTCTGAGGCGACAGGGAGTCGAGGTCGACTCCCTGATCCAGCCCTGGCGTGGACCGGCCCAGGCATTCACAATCGAGTCTCTTACCGTGGATCCCTTGTTCGAAGGGCATCGGACGGTTCAAGCCGAGGGGCGCTGGAGCGGCGAACCAGGCGACACAAGCATTACACCGGGGTGGTATCTGGTGCCTACCGCGCAGCCGCTCGGCGTGCTGGCGGCCTACCTGCTCGAGCCGGCATCGGAGGACGGTGTGGTTACCTGGAATCTCCTCGATCGGGAGATAGGGCCCGGCACGAGCTATCCCATACTGCGGCTTCGTTCCCGGCCGCGGCTTCCTGCGGTAGCCCTACCATAGCCGCTGGATCGCCATGCTAGATTTCAGCCCGGCACCCGACTGCTTCCATTCAAATGAGGATGTTTGTACATGACCGCTCGTCCCGCCGCGCAACCCGGGTCTATTGTCATCTGGTTCTGGGAATGGACGAAGTCGATCCTCGTGGCTCTCCTCGTCTGGTTCTT